>DATEIS010000539.1:0-21761 GCA_035278765.1 Pyrinomonadaceae bacterium
TGCTCATCGAGATAACGAAACAGATGGAACGGTTCGACGGAGACATACGTGCCATTGATGGACCGCTTGAGCAGCGACCAAAAGTTTTCGATGCCGTTCGTATGGATCTGCCCGTCAACATACTTTTCAGCGTGGTTGATTACGTTGTGAATGTAATCAGTATTGAGATCGTTGTAAGACCTAAGCGCGTCACTGTAGACCATCGTTCCCGGCTCAATATGCGTATTGATTTCCCGGCGCAGCGACTTGCGCTTAACGTTCGGAACGACAACCGTTCGCACTTCACCGTGACGTTCCAACAATCCCATCACCGCCACTTTGCCCGCGCCGCCCGTACCATGAATGCGACGAGCGCGAACCGAGCGGTGCATGTTACGCGCCTTACCGCCGATGAAGGTTTCGTCTACTTCAACGTGGCCGGACATCTGCTTGAGAAACGATCCGGTCTGCATCGCGAGTCTAATGCGATGGTCCATAAACCAAGCGGTCTTCTGTGTGACTCCGAGAGCGCGGGAGATCTCATAACTGCTAATTCCGTTTTTGCAATTAACGATCAGCCAAACGGCAGTCAGCCACTTATCCAGACCGAGCGGCGAATCCTCAAAGATGGTTCCGACTTTGACAGAGAATTGCCGTTGCTTGTGCGCGCTCTTGCACTGCCATTTGTTTTGCTTCTCAAGAAACGTCACGTCATCCCGGCCACAGGTCGGACAGGTTACGCCATTAGGCCATCTGCGAGCGGCGAGGTATTCCCGGCAGTTAGTCGGATTCGAGAAATAAATGATTGCCTGTTGCAGCGTCTTCGGGTTTGTTTCGTTCGCCATGATGTGAGGATATTACCATCGGCGGCTTGATTCGTCAAGTATATTACTACCCAAAATTGGCTTCGAGCGAGGCCCGCGGAGAGCCAATTCCGATCACGGGAGAACCTTCCGCGAGAACCTCTCCTAGCCTTTCAATCGCAGAATGTTGGCTGGCGAGCTCAGGCTGGCTGTCAGGCAATCTTCTGATCAGTGACTGGCGGATTCGCTTTTCACTATTAACGAACTCATAACCATACCGCCCTCGATCGCACAGAAAGTAGCCATTAACCTCGTGATTGAAACGATTGCGAATGCGTCGTAGCGTGCTGTAGCGCTCGCCGGCAATTGTGTTGCACCCCAGAGCACAATGCACACACACGGAGGGCGCGGTCTGCAGATCCCACTTGCGCGTGTAATGCTTCTTCAGCGTCTTGTCTGTGAACACCCCGGTCGGGCAAACTTCCACCAGGTTGCCGCTGAATTCGCTCTCCAGCGTGCCATCTTCGTGTCGCCCAAAGTAGACGTGATCGTGCGCGGCAAAGACATCGAAGTCGCGTCCGCCTGCATAGTCGCGATAGAAACGCACGCAGCGGTAACACTCGATGCAACGATTCATCTCGTGATTGACGAACGGGCCAAGATCCTGGTTCGTGAACGTACGTTTCGGAAAACGGTATTCACGATACGTATGGCCGGTCATCACCGTCATATCCTGCAGATGACATTCGCCCCCCTCGTCACACACGGGACAATCGTGCGGATGGTTCATCATCAGCCACTCAATCACACTGGCGCGAAAGTGATGTGCTTCCGGGTCATCTATGGAAATACGCGTGCCTTCAGTTGCCGGGGTCATGCACGCCATCACGATTTTGCCGTGCTTGTCGTTCTCGTCTTTGAACTGCTTGATCGCGCACTGCCGGCACGCACCCACCGAACCCAGCGCCGGGTGCCAACAGAAATACGGCAGATTGAAGCCCAGTGAGAGACAAGCAGACAGTAAATTCTGCCCGGGATTGACTGCACAGGCTTGGTTGTCGATGTAGAAGGTAACCATCTTCATTTCCATGGGCAACGCTTTTCACGAATGTGCCGTTCGAAGTCTTCTCGGAAATAGTGGAGCGCGCTCTGCAGTGGTTCCATCGCTCCCGGCGCGAGCGCGCAGAAAGTGTGTCCTGGCCCAAGAAACTTCGTATGCAGCATGAGTCTTTGCATGTCGATCGGCTGTCCGACTCCTCCTTCAATAGCGTGCAAGATCTTCGCTGTCCAGGGCAGACCTTCACGGCACGGGGTGCACCAGCCGCAAGACTCCTGCGCAAAGAAACGTTCAAGGTTGTGGACAAGGCCAACCGGGCACGTTTGATCATCCATGACGATCATCGTTCCCGTCCCGAGACGGCTCCCGGCCTTTTGCACCGACTCGAAATCCATCTTCACGTCGAGATGCTCCTCGAGAAGAAATTCCGTCGACGCGCCGCCCGGAATCGCAGCGCGAAACTTTAGACCATCACGTACTCCGCCAGCGTGCTCTTCAAGTAGCTCGCGAACGGTTGTGCCCAGCGGTAGCTCCCACGCGCCCGGATGTTTGACCTTTCCGCTCACGCCGTAAATCTTCGTTCCGCCTTCTGCTGTGTGACTCAGACTCTTGAACCATTCAGCGCCGTGATTCACTATGTGCGGCACATTGCAAAACGTCTCAACGTTATTCACGATCGTTGGTTTCCCCCACAAACCGCTGACCGCAGGAAACGGCGGCTTCGAGCGCGGTGTCGCGCGTTTGCCTTCGAGGGCGTTGAGCAGCGCGGTCTCCTCTCCACACATGTAACGACCTGCGCTCACATGCAGATACATTTCAAGACTGTAGCCGGACCCGCAGATGTTACGGCCCAGATAGTTATTCGCGTACGCTTCGGCGAGCGCGTGCTCGAGTCGTTCAGCCGCAACCCGGTAGGCCCAGCGCAAAAATATGAAAGCGACGTCAGCCTGGATCGCGTAAGACGCGACGATCATGCCTTCGATTAACTGATGCGGATCGCCCTCGAGTAGCAACCGATCTTTGAAGGCGCCCGGCTCCATCTCATCTGCGTTTGCGATCAGGTATTTTGGATGGGGCACATCGTCACCCATCGGAACGAAGCTCCACTTCAATCCAGTCGGAAAACCTGCGCCGCCGCGCCCTTTCAGGTTTGAATCTTTAACCAGCGTAGTCACAGCTTGCGGAGTCAACTCGCGCAGCACTCTACGCACGGCTTCATAGCCGCCCGCATGCTCGTATTCCTTCAGGCTCGGCGCCTCGCCGTCTGAACGGAAGTTTCTTGTGAGCGGTCTCTCCATTTATGTTCCTTGTTCTTTGTATCGGTTCAGTATTGCTTCGATCTTGTCTGCCTCTACGTCTTGATGAAGATCGTCTCCGATCATCAATACCGGCGCGTGATCGCACGCCCCAAGGCAGACATTTGGCAACAACGTGAAGTGCCCGTCGGAGCTGGTCTCTCCCAGTTTTGTTCCGAGTAATTGAGTCAGCCGTTCGCGCAGGCTGTCGTATCCCATAATCCAGCAGCTCACGCTGTCGCAAATCCAAATCACATGCGTTCCGACCGGCCGGCGCAGAATCTTGCTGTAGAACGTTGCCACGCTGTCCAGTTCATCCGGCGTCATTTCCAAAAACTCCGCGAGTTCGCGAATGCTCTCGTCCGAGACCCACCCCCGATGCCGTTGGATAACCTTTAGGGCTTCAATACACACGGCCTGTTTGCGGGGATAGTGATGCATCTCAATCTCTATCTCGTGTTTGATCTCTTCTGTGAGCATCGAACCTCCTGGACACAACGCAAGCTGCCACTTGCGCTTCTCACTCAACGATCGACGTCCGCCAGGACATAATCCAAACTCCCAAGGATTGCCATCAGATCTGGAATCATCAGACCACGACTCAATTGGGGAAGTGTCTGCATATGAGGAAACGACGGCGAGCGAATGCGTACTCGATAAGGCATCGTGCTGCCGTCGCTAATCAGGTAATAACCGTTATTTCCCTTGGTCGCCTCGATCCCGATCAGCGACTCGCCGGGCGGAATGACGGGTCCCCAACTCACGCTCAGGAAATGCGCGATCAGGGTCTCGATATCATGCATGGTTCGCTCTTTTAGAGGAGGTGTGGTTAAGGGATGGTCTGACTTGTAAGGGCCCGCTGGCATGTTCTTCAGACACTGCTCGATGATACGCAGGCTCTGACGCATCTCTTCAACGCGCACCAGGGCGCGGCTGTAGCAATCGCCGCCATCCGCAGTCGGAATATCAAACTCGAATTGGTCGTAGCCTGAGTAGGGTCGCTTCTTGCGAAAGTCCCACTCAAACCCACACGCGCGTAGGTTCGGTCCGGTCACACCCCACTCGATCGCCTCATCCAACGTTTGACAACCGATTCCAACCGTGCGGGCTTTGAAGATAGTGTTCCGCATCACCATCTTGTCGTACTCAGAAAGGCGCGCCGGAAAGTAATCGACAAAATCGCCGACCAATCTGTCCCAGCCGCGAGGCAAATCCTGCGAGACACCGCCTATGCGAAACCAATTTGGATGCATACGACCACCGCAAACTGCTTCGACGACGTCGAAGATTCGCTCACGATCCGTGAACATGTAAAAGACTGGTGACAGTGCCCCGAGATCCTGCGCGAATGTTCCGTACCAAACCAGATGACTCGCGAGACGAAAGAACTCAGACATCATCACCCTAATCATCTTTACTCTGTCGGGTACTTCGATTCCGGCGAGGCTCTCAACCACAAGCACGTACGCGAGGTTGTTCATCACACCCCCCAGGTAGTCGACGCGATCCGTGTAGGGAATGAATGTATGCCAGGACTGTCGTTCGCCCATTTTCTCCGCGCCGCGATGATGGTAGCCAATATCGGGTATGGCATCGACGATCTGCTCACCGTCAAGTTGCAGCACGATACGGAGCACCCCGTGAGTGCCCGGATGCTGAGGCCCAAGGTTGAGGAACATGAAGTCAGTGTCTTCGGCGCGACGAGTGAGACCCCAGTGCTCGGGACGGAACTTGAGTGCATCCTGCTCTGCTTCCTGTTTATCTTCTGGCAGGCTGAACGGGCCCATCTCAGTTGCACGCGCAGGATGTTCTTTGCGTAGAGGATGGCCCGTCCAGGTGCGGGGCATCAGGATTCGTTCAAGGTGCGGATGGCCCTCAAACGTGATGCCAAACATGTCCCAAACCTCGCGCTCGTACCAATTCGCGGCGGCCCAGATGTCGGTCACGGTTGGCAGCGAGGGGCACTCTCCCGTGAGCGCAACTTTCAGGCGAATATCTGTGTTTCGTTCGTAAGAGAGCAGGTGATAGACGACCGTGAAGTCGCTTGGCGGTTGATCATCGCGAGAGTTGCGCACTCGCTCGTCGATGGCAGTGAGGTCATAAAGCGTGCGAAAGGGCTTAGGGACATCCCTCTTCAGACAACTCAGCACCTCATGGGCACTGTTGTTATCGACCCATATTGTTGGCGTTTGATCTCGAGTGTGTTGCGTCGTAAATGATCGATCGCCAAAGGTTTGTTTCAAATCGTCCAAGATCGTCGGGGCGCTGTCTACCGCAAGCATTCCAGTTAACCCTCCTCGACTCAAGCACCCTGCGTCCGCAAACGAACTTCTTGCGACGCGTTAGCTACTGGTTCTTGTCAAACCTCGTCAGGTGAACGCAGTGTCGTTGCACGCTGCCGTTGGGCCCGCTTGAAATCCCTCAGCGAGGGAAGTGACGGACGGCTCACATCTTGCGGACCAACGGCCCAACTCAATGGACGTCTTTCATTGCCGACCGCTGTCTGCAACATCGTTAGCCCTTCCATAAAAGCATCTGGCCGCGGTGGACAGCCGGGGACGTAGAGGTCTACTGGCAGAAACTTGTCAACTCCCTGGACTACGCTGTAGATGTCGTACATTCCGCCCGAGTTCGCGCACGAACCCATGGAGATCACCCAGCGTGGCTCCATCATCTGTTCGTGAAGTCGCTTGATGATCGGGGCCATCTTGATGAAGACCGTTCCGGCAATCACCATCAGGTCTGCTTCGCGCGGCGTGCCGCGAATCACCTCGGCACCAAACCGGGCGATGTCGTATTTGCTCGTAAGGCTGGTCGCCATTTCGACGTAGCAGCAAGACAGACCAAAGTTAAATGGCCAGATCGAATTCTTGCGGCCCCAAGCCAGTAAATCTTGCAGACGCGCCAGAACCAGACTACGGCGCACTGACTCTTCGAAGGAACCATCGCCCTTATCAATTAAAGACGATGAATCAGCTTTGGTTAAGGACCATCGCACGGCCGAATCTAACGACCTCCCGTAATGTAATCTTCGAGGTGCTTTATTGTGGATTCGTGCTCAGCGATGAGAGCCTTCACCACATCGCCGATCGAAATAATGCCGAGCAACTGGTCATTCTCCAGCGCGGGAAGATGCCTGACCCGCTTCTCAGTCATCTGCGCCATGCAGTCCTGAATATCCTGGTCCGGGCGCACGTAATACACTTCGCTAGTCATTATTTCTCTTACCCGGATTTCCCTGGATGATTTGCCGTGGAGGATTACCTTTCGCGCATAATCCCGTTCCGACATGATGCCGACAACGGTGTTCGCATCCAGTACCACTAAGGCTCCTACGTTCTTTTCAGCCATTGTTTGGAGCGCTTCATAGACAGTGGCATCCGGTGTGGTGGACCACACGTCGTTCCCTTTGATCCGTAGAATGTCTCCGACGGTTTTGATAACTACACCTCCGCGGACGGTTATCCAGTGGTACTGTCTCTTTTTCCCCAGTCCAGAGCCCCCAGCCGCCACTCGTAAATGAGAGCAGCGACGAGCACGCCAATGAAAAACAAAACCCCAAGATAACCAGCCCAACCTAACTCACGGAAAGCAATGGCCCAGGCGATGACGAAGGCTACTTCCAGATCGAAGATCACGAACAACATTGCTACCAGATAAAACTTTACCGAGAAACGGAGCCTCGCCGAGCCCGTCGACACGATACCTGATTCGTAAGGTTCTCCCGTTGCTCTGCTGGTGTGCCGCTGTCCGAGGAGGTACGACAACACCAGCATGCTAGCAACGAGGGCCAGCACTGCGACAAAGTAAACGACTATGGGCCAGAGACCGCTCATCATTATCGTCTCCCAAGCGCTGCGGAGTATCGAGATAAAAATAAGCTCGTCGGATTCCACTACGGGTTGTCAAGAACTGCAGCACCTTTGTAGTGGTCCGCAAATTGATGCTGCCAGCGAGATGCCGGCGGCCCCCATTAAGGCGCTTTCATACTTCTGCTGTTGCCTGCTCGTACTCGTAATGCAATCTGATTGAACCTGACTCTAGCAGGACGTAAGTTAGGAAGTCATAAACGACTTATTAAGATTGTATTAGCAAGCCGTTAAGAGAGTGTCATGCTGCCACTAGAGTGCTGACTCATTACCCTTGATCTGATATAGCTGTTGAAATGAAAAAATGCTTATTGCGGTCCGTTAAGGGATTCAAGGTCGCTTTCATTCGTCGATCTGAATGAGGTTTCTTATGGTCCACTTGGAGAGGCCATATGAAACCAAAGAATGTTCCGCTGAACGGGAGTCATGACGGTTCGCAACTCCTGGGGCTCTAGCGAACTCGAAGGATTTGATCAAGCCTATCATCGAATCGAATCAAGAAAGGAGTTTGGACTCATGTCGGAGCAAGAAGAGATCTATCCGCGGGTGACCCGTGAACTCGCCGAGCAACGCAAGAGCCTGGCCCCCAAACCTGCCGCGGCGTTCAAGGCGTTCAGTCAGAGCGTTTTTGGCGAAGGGGCGCTTTCTGCGAAGACCAAGCAGTTGATCGCCGTCGCCGTGGCGCACGTGACACAGTGTCCGTATTGCATCCGCGGCCATACCCAGGCCGCCATGCGACATGACGCGACTGCCGAAGAAATCATGGAAGCAATATGGGTAGCTGCCGAGATGCGCGCGGGAGGCGCCTATGCGCATTCGGTCGTCGCGCTCGATACGATCGCGCGCGATCAAGCAGATAGAGAACAAGCGTAAGGAGTGCGGAATGAGCACGAAAGTCGCCATCAACGGCCTGGGGCGAATCGGACGCGCGATCCTGAAGTTGGTTATCGACGAGCCAACGATGGAGTTGGTTGCAGTTAACGACCTGGTCGACGTCGAGAATCTCTCCTACCTGCTTCGTTTCGACACGGTGTACGGTCGATACGCGAAGCCCGTGGTGGTCGACCGAGGCGATCTGCTAGTCGCCGGTCGCAAGCTGCGGACGCTGAGCAAGCGCGACCCTTCGGACCTTCCCTGGAAGGAGTTGGGCGTCGAACTCGTGTTCGAGTGCACCGGGGCACTCACGCGGCGTGAGGATCTCGAGAAGCACGTCGGTGCGGGCGCCCGATTTGTCCTTTTGTCGGCCCCATCTAAAGACGAAGAGGTAGAAACGGTCATCCATGGTGTGAGCGTGCCGGTAAATAGTCCCTCCATCATTTCCTGCGCAAGCTGCACGACAAACTGCATCACGCCGATCGTTGAGGTCATTGGCCGCCGCATCGGGTTCGAGAAGGCGGTCATGACAACCGTGCACGCCTATACCTCTTCGCAGTCGATCGTCGATGGACCAAGCAAGCGCTTCCGCCGCGGACGAGCCGGGGCCGCGAATCTCGTGCCCGCCACGACGGGCGCAGCGCACGCGACCACGCGTGCGCTGCCAGCTTACGCGGGTCGGTTTGACGGCATCGCGGTCCGGGCGCCGATTCCTGTCGGATCGATCGCGGACATCACGTTCGTCACTTCGCGCAAGACGACCGTCGACGAGGTAAACAGGATCTTCACGGAAGAATCCGACAGTGAGCGTTACGCCGGGGTGCTGGGTGTATCGCGTGACCCCCTGGTTTCGTCGGACATTATCGGCGATCCTCGCGCCTCTATCGTCGATCTCGAGCTCACCAAGGTCATCGACGGCGACTTGGTCAAAGTGATGAGCTGGTACGACAACGAGTGGGGCTACGCAAATCAGATGGTCCGTGAGGCGGTGTCGATCTCTATAGGCGGTCGGTGACCCTTATAGCTGAGGAGTAGCTATGATCTCGTTCGACACGGCACATAAAGCTGTTCATTATCCGCCAGACCGGCGATTTCGTATTTGGATCAGGCGCTCGTTTATAGCGGGATTAGTCGCGATAATGCTCCTGCCGGTCTTGTTCGCCTGGGGGCAGGCTGCGATTTTTGGGCTGCCTTATATTCCCCCCATACCGCAATTCAGCGAAGCGGCTCCAACTGGACCACATGGCTTTCCGGTGTGGATCCGCTATGCACACTTTTTTAATTTCTTCTTTGTGATGATGCTCGTCCGCAGTGGTCTCTCAATTCTCATGGACCACCCTCGACTTTACTTTAATGACCATTGCACACCCGGGACCGAGTGGATTCGATTCACGCCTTTGACAGTTCCAAAGGACCGTGTGTGGACGGCGAAGGACGATGCGCGCTACATCTCTCCCCTGTTTGCACTGCCAGGTTATCGCCATACCGTAGGGGTGGCGCGCTCGTGGCACTTCATCAATGTGTATGGGTTCATTGTCACAGGGGTGCTCTTTGTGACAATGCTCTTCGCAACCGAGCAGTGGAGAAGGATTGTGCCTACCTCGGGGATTGTACTGACACAAGCCTGGAATACTTTCGTCCATTATGCCACTTTCCATCTGCCACCGGAACCGAATGGTTTTTACGGATACAATGCGCTTCAGCAACTCGCCTACTTCGCTGTCGTCTTGATTTTCGGACCACTTTCGATTTTGACCGGTATCGCAATGTCGCCGGCATTGACGAACCGCTTTCCCTGGTACCCGCGATTGTTTGGCGGAAGGCAGGCAGCGCGCTCTATCCACTTTATTCTTCTGCTTGGCTACATAGCGTTCCTTGCGGTGCACGTCACACTGGTGGTCTTGACCGGATTTGCGCGAAATATGAATCACATCGTACTCGGAACAGATGATCAAAAACCGCTCGGAATGATTCTCGGCTTTGTCGGAATTGCGGTGGTGATTGTTTCCTGGATCGTCGCTCACTACACTTCGTGGAAGTTTCCTCGTTTACTGCAACACATCCAAAAGGCGGTTTCTCAGCCGTTACGCCTCGCTACTCTAAATCGGTTCTCTCCAAGTGAGCGGTATACAAAAGAGCAGATCTCTCCATACCTCTGGCCCAATGGCAAGAGACCAGAAAGGGAGGATTGGAAACGGCTGGCGGCCAACGGCTTCCGCGATTACAAGCTAAAAGTGAGTGGTCTCGTCGATAGACCAGTGGAGTTGTCGCTGTTGGACTTGAAAGCGCTTGGAGAAGCCGAGCACATTACTATGCACCACTGCATTCAGGGTTGGTCTGGGATTGCGCAGTGGGGAGGCCTGCCGATGAGAACGCTGGTGGACCTGGTCAAGCCGCATCCATCGGTAAAGACAGTGGCTTTCTTTTCGTTTGGCGAAGGACTCTATGGCGGTGTCTATTACAACACTCAGAGTCTTGACAATGTCCTAAAGGCAGAGTGCCTGCTTGCGTATGAGATGAATGGCGCGCCGTTGGGCCACGAGTATGGCGCGCCGCTACGGCTGCGCGTCGAGAATCAACTGGGGTACAAGATGGTTAAATGGATTGAACGGATTGAGTTCATTGAATCCGAAAAGCAGATCGGCAAAGGCGAAGGTGGAACGAATGAAGATGACGAGTACTTTGATCTGCTCCCAAACATCTGATGCAACTCGAGGAGCCGTTGCCTTTGACCTCGATTGAGCCTAAATTCAAAGTTGACCCGTGTCAAATAATAGAGGATTAGTCGGCATTCCACGATTAATTACCGTTTTAGACTCCGCCCCTAAATGAGTTGACATTTACTATCAGTCTGCATAACCTTCGCAAGTAAACCCCTTCCGCATCAAAACCGGAGATGAGAAAGTGAGCCAAATGTTATTGCTCACAACTATCTTATCCGAGGGTCAACACGGCGAGTGGTCAGCACTACCGTTTGGCAGTCACGAGTCTGCATTTATGCTTAACCCTTTGCAGCGTCCATCATTATTCCTGCATCAGGTTTCCAATTGGAGGTTTTAGTTTGCAATCGTGTGAGCCCGGCGAAGGTCAGCCGGTGAAGGGGCAGGTTCGCGTTTCAACTCTGCGCTTATGGACGTGCTCGCCGAGCGGATTCAAACGCTGGGCGGGGTAAGCACCGCCATATCGCATGATGTAGCAGAGACGTCAATCACTCCGCGATTGCCGCGGGTCGGCAGGAGACGCAGGTCCAATTGTTTCGACGGGCCCATGCACACGAGGTCATTCTTGGAATCGCGGACCATGGCCAAACAAGCTGCAGAAACCGGTAATGATGGGACGAATGACGTCTTGGTAGCGACGTAATTCGCACAAATGAACTTCAGGTTTGGTTTCTGGCGAAACATCTTGTTGCAGAGCCTCTGGTTCGTGCGAGCGGGCGTTGATTAGGAAAATAGCGTTTCCCTGTAGGGCCGCTTGTAAAGGAGATTAACGATGGCTGGCATTCATGCTGAAAGCGCCAACGCATTGTACCGCGATGGCGTGCGTGAGATAACGATGCCGACCGCCATCTTGCGCTATGGAGTCGCAATCCTCACGGTAGCGGTTGCGTTCTTATTAACCTGGCTGTTTTGGGCTGTGGTGGAACCAACTGTCTTCCTGTTATTCCTGCCGGCCGTGATGTTGAGTGCGTGGTATGGCGGGCTTAAGCCTGGTTTGGTTGCGACGTTTCTCTCCACGTGGATTATCGGCTTCTTCCTGGTTCAACCTCGTTTCGAGTTCACCCTCAGCTGGACCGATGCTTTGAGGCTCGTTGTGTTCGTGGCGGTCGCGACATTGATCAGCGCGCTAAGCGAGTCGCGCAAGCGTTCTGACGAGAGTTTGAGGGAAGCGAACCAATCGCTAGGCGCGCTAGTTGACGCCTCACCTCTTGCAATCGTCGTTCTGGATCTTGATACAAAAGTGAGGTTGTGGAGTCCCGCAGCTGAGCGTCTTCTTGGTTGGACGGAGCATGAAGCGCTTAATCAGCCGTTGCCTATCCTCCAGCCGGATGCGAAGGAGGGATTTCGTGCGAATCTGGAAACTGCGCGGGATGGCAGTGTCGTCACAGGTTGTGAGATGCGTTGTCTAAGAAAGGATGGTTCGGCGATAAACATTAGCGTGTCGGCTGGGCCGTCGTGCAACGACAGAGGTGAGATCAACTCGATCGTCTGCGTAATTGCAGACATCACTGAACGCAAACTCTCGGAAGATGCTTTGCGCGAGTCAGAGACGAAGTTTCGCTCCCTGGTTCAATCGGCCACCGATGGAATCATACTGGCCGACGGCGATGGAAACATCATTCAATGGAACAGGAGAGCACAAGAGATTTTCGGCTACACAGAGAAGGAGGTGCTAGGCAAGCCACTAACGATGCTCATGCCTGAGAGTTATAGAGAAGCTCATCATCGTGGTGTGGAGCGAATCCGCGGGGGAAGCGAGCCTCACATAATCGGCAGGACTGTTGAGATGCACGGGCTTAGAAAGGATGGGACAGTGTTTCCAATCGGGTTGTCCGTAGCGTCGTGGAAGAACGATGGGGCAAACTTCTACAGCGGAATCATTCGCGACATTTCTGAGCAGAAACATGCAGAAGCGGCGCTCCGGAACCTGACCGAAGCGCTGAAGAGGAGTGACGAACTAAAGTCGGCGCTTCTTGCTTCTGTCTCCCATGACTTGCGCACGCCGCTTACCTCGATTCGCACAGCGATAGACAATTTACTACAAAGAGACTTGCGGTGGGACCACGCCCAACAGCAAGAATTCCATCTCATCATTAGCGAAGAGACCGTACGTTTGACGCGGCTGGTCGGCGATCTACTTGATATGGCGCGCATTGAAGCCGGCGAACTGCGACCCTCAATGCAGTTGGGTGCTGTCGCTGAGATTTGCGGCAACGTACTTGAGCGTTGCGAGAGAGAGTTGCGTCATCATCGCGTAAGAGTCGATTGTTCTGAAGACCTACCGTTGGTAAAAGTGGATTCTCCCCTGATTGCTGAGGGGCTTACGCATCTTGTCGAGAACGCGGCGAGATACTCACCCGCCGGAAGTGAGATTCTCGTAAGCGTACGCCTGGCACGTGACGAGCTATTGATCAGCGTAAAGGACCACGGACCTGGCATAGAGGCTGATGAATTTGATCGCGTCTTCGAGAAGTTCTACCGAAGCGCGCGTCTAAAAGGCGATTCCACTAGTGGCACGGGGATGGGCCTGGCTATTGCCCGCGGCATCATTGAAGCCCATGGTGGCAGAATTTGGGTCGATAGCAAGGTTGGCCACGGAGCCGTGTTCACGTTTGCACTTCCTGTTGGTGACAATGCGGTTACGGAAGGTCTCGTTAGGGCAGGTTCATTTGTCTCGAATTTCTGAACCCCGCTCATCACCGTGTGGCCAGGAAATCGAAAGCAGGAAGGCACTTTCCTCGACCGCACTGACATCATGCGGTAGACATTTTTCGAGTACCAGTAAGTCTCCGATGGAGAGTTCAACTGTCTTCTCCGGCAATTGGACTATCAGTCGTCCGCTAAGGGCGTGAATGGAAATTCTGGCATCGGCTTTGTGCTCCCGCATCTGCGTTCCCGCCTGCATCAAGATCAGAACGATTCGGAAATCCGAATATTTCACCAAAGTCTCTGAGATGCGGCCATCCTTCAGCCAGTGTTCTTCCCCGCGCAATCGCTCGATCTCCTTCCGAAGGTTGAATGTGAGCAGCGGCGCCACAAGGGCTGCCAACTCTTGCTCCTTCGTAGTGAGTTCCTCGGATAGTTTTGGTTGAGCTTGGGTCATTACTCTTTACCTCCACTTGAAGTATCTCATGGATTGGAGACAATGATTCTGGACTGACGGTCTTTTGATGCGCCATTGATAGACTCTTAACGCTTTGTTTATGTCTTGTTGACATTGCGCTTGTTAAAATTCCAGCGGTTAAGAACCAGTGAGTTTCGACTACCAGTAAGATCATTTAAAATACAAAGGAGATTGTCGTGGATGATAAGAAAAACATGATCATGGACCCAGAAACGGAGCGGGAGCTAAACGCTGAGTGTTTGGTGTTGGAAATGTCAGGGCAAACCTGGCATGTTCCTTTCGACACTCTGCACGGTATCCCGCGGGTAGGGGAAATAATTCGTCTTGCCGGTGGCAGCTCGGGCAAGGTCGCGGAAGTCGAGTACGAATTCGCGCCCGAGGGAGCACCAAGCGAATTGGCGAGACAGATGCCGGTCAACGCGTCATACGCTGATCCGATTCGAATCGTAGTGAGACTGTCGTGATGGGCGGTCTCGAGAATGCAGCAGCAGTGCAACACGATCCAAGTCCTACCGAAGTAGGCGCCTGAATAGCGATGATGTCAGTGACACCGGGGATGGATTTGGCTATGGTGCTTGGCATCGTGAGACACATGATGGAAAGAGATCGCGGAATATGACAAGAAAGCCGGTCATCCTCGTTGTAGACGATGAACCGCAGATACTGCGTGTCATGCGGGCGAGCCTGCCACCACGCGGTTATGAGGTGCGTACAGCCCCAGGCGGCGAGGAGGCACTCGATGAACTTCGCAAGGAAATACCCGACTTGATTATTCTGGACCTGACGATGCCAAAAGTGTCTGGACTGGAAGTCTGTCGGCGCGTGCGCGAGTTCTCTTCCGTGCCGATCATAGTGCTCTCAGCCAAAGAATTCGAGAGCGACAAAGTGGCCGCACTGGACATGGGGGCGGATGACTACATCACCAAGCCATTTGGCTTGGATGAACTGCTTGCACGGGTCCGCGCAATGCTGCGACGACTATCACAGTCTGAGAACCATCCGTCTCTACTAACCGTGGGCGACCTGACAATAGACTCAGATACGCGTCTCGTGGTTGTCGCTGGAAGAGAAGTCAAACTCACTCCGAAAGAGTTTGACGTGCTCACGTATTTGGCGACCAACGCCGGTAAAGTTGTGACGCGTCGGGCACTACTCCAGGCGGTGTGGGGTTCCGAATCGACCGAACAATCAAACTATCTACGGGTCTTCATCAATCAACTTCGCAACAAGATCGAGGTTGACCCTCAGCATCCGTTGCACATCCTGACAGAGCCTTGGATAGGCTACAAATTCATCCCCAATGAGTCTGGCCCAAGTTGATGGCCTCAGTCTCGGCGACTCCGATGACAACGATTCTCACGTGAGTGGTCCCCAGGGTTGGTCATTGCGCGCGAACAACTTGTCGGTTGCTTTGGGTCCCCAAGTGCCGGCGGCGTAATTGGGAAAATTGCGAGGACTAGAATCTGCCCATACGTCCAGCACTGGCATCAGAATTTGCCACGCCGCTTCGACCTGGTCCGCACGCATGAATAAGGTCGGATCATTGTTCATCACATCCCAAAGCAAAGTCTCGTATGCATCAGGCGAGGGTATGGCAAAACTTTCTTTGTAACTAAACCGCATCTCCACCGGCCGCAACAGGATTTCTGGCCCCGGATACTTTGCCTGAAAGCCCAACACGATCGCTTCATCCGGCTGGATCGACAAGACAAGACGAGCCGAGTGCCAATTGCGGTGGGCCTCAGGTGGGAAGGATTGATGCGGCACCATACGGAACTGGATAGCAACTTCCGAAATCTGCTGCGGCAGGCGTTTGCCCGTGCGGAGATAAAAAGGTACTCCTTGCCAACGCCAGTTATCTACAAACAACTTTAAGGCCACGAAGGTCTCCGTTTTCGAGTGAGGCGATACGTCATCTTCCTGGTTGTAACCTCGCACCTTTTTGCGATCGAGACTGCCAGTGCCATACTGCCCGCGGACGACGCACTCGCCTACCTCCTCTCTGCGAATAGGCCGTACCCCGTGGAGAACATCCACTTTTTTGTTGCGAATCTCATCGGCATTGAAGGAGACCATCGGTTCCATGGCCACAAGACAAAGGAGTTGCATCAGGTGATTCTGGACCATGTCGCGCAGGGCGCCCACTTTGTCGTAGTAGCCTCCACGATGCTCTACCCCCACCTCTTCGGCCACGGTAATGCTCACATAATCCACATAATGCCGGTTCCAAATTGGCTCGAAGAGCGGATTGGCAAAACGAAATGCCAGAATGTTCTGTACCGTCTCTTTGCCCAGGTAATGGTCGATGCGAAAAATTTGCGACTCGTGGAAACTCTCCGTCAGGACCCGATTCAATTCCCGTGCGGAGCGCAGATCATGACCAATTGGCTTTTCCACCACAATCCGGGCGCGCTCTCGATCCCGATTTAGCCCTGCATCGGCTAGTAGCCTGGGAATTATTCCAAACATTACCGGGGGAGTGGCCAGGTGAAAAATGTGATCTGCTTTCACCTTCCAATCCTCATCCAGTTTTGCGCAACTCTTTTCCAACGTCGAGTAGGTTGCCGGATCTTTGAAATCTCCCTGTTGATAGGTGACGTGACTGGCGAAGTTTTTCCAGTCCGCGCTTTTCACATTCGCACTCCGTGAGAACCGCTTCACGCCGTCGAGGAGGCGCTTGTGCAAGTCCGCATCGCGGAAGGGGGCGCGATCCACGGCAATGATCGCAAACTTCTTCGGCATCCGTCCGTCTCGGTGAAGATCAAACAAGGACGGTATTAATTTGCGCCAAGTCAAATCACCCGCGCCGCCAAAAATGACGAACACAGTGGGTTCGAGTTGGTGATTCGTTTTCAGTGCTGTCACTTAGATTTGCGTTCGCTCGATTCCTTTATCTCTGTGCGATGTGAATTCGCAGCACGACTTCGTGTTTCTGTCGATCGTCAACTAGAGGAACGACAAGGTCGAGGCGCTCGACGTCGTCCACGGTCAACGTCGTCGCGCCCTCTTCTTCCTGCACTTGAGAAACCTTGATGCGATAGACAGTCTCCCGGTACCGATAGCTCATCTTGAACGACGTCCAGTGTGCCGGGATGCAAGGTTCGAAATGCAGCTTGTCAGCCTCGCGCCGCAGTCCAAGGATTGATTCCACGATCAACCGATACATCCAGCCCGCCGAACCGGAGTACCAGGTCCAACCACCGCGACCGGTATGAGGCGACAGTGCATAAACATCGGAGGCGATGACATACGGCTCAACCTTGTAAATTGCGATCGACTCGGCGTTTGCTGAGTGGTTCACTGGGTTGATGATTGACAAAAGTTCCCATGCGCGACGGTTATCCCCGATGGCGGCGAATGCTATCGCGGCCCAGACTGCCGCATGGGTGTATTGCGCGCCATTCTCTCTGACGCCGGGAACATATGCCTTTATATAGCCCGGGTCCGGTGTCGATTTGTCGAATGGCGGCGTCAGCAACTGGATCACGGCATCGTCCCGGTGCACAAGGTGCTTGTCGAGCGCGTTCAGAGCCATGCGTGAGCGGTCGGCACTCCCGGCCCCGGATAAAACAGACCAGCTTTGCGCAATTGAATCAATCTTGCATTCGGGGTTACCTGCCGACCCAAGCGGCGTGCCGTCGTCGAAATAAGCGCGACGATACCATTCACCATCCCAGCCATGCTGCTCGATACTTTGACGAAGCCGTGCCGCTTCGTTGTGGCAAAGTTCGACGAAGGCCGCATCGCCGTGTAGCTGCGCAACGCTTTCGAATTGCCTGAGCACGTGATAGAGAAAAAATCCCAGCCAAATGCTTTCGCCTTTACCCTGAACGCCCACTTTGTTCATGCCGTCGTTCCAGTCGCCGGTGCCCATGAGCGGCAGTCCGTGCTCGCCAAAGCGCAAACCTCTTTTCACTGCCCGCGCGCAATGCTCGTATAATGTGGCGGTTTCCTCGGACTGGCCGGGTAGCTCGTAATACGAGTCTTCCTCCGGCTTGAACGGCCGTCCTTCAAGAAAATGGATGGACTCATCTAACACGGTCGTATCACCGGTATTCGAAACATAGCGACACGTTGTCAATGGCAGCCAAAGGAAATCATCCGAGCACTTCGTACGAACACCCCGGCCCAGCGGGGGATGCCACCAATGCTGGACATCGCCTTCCTTGAACTGACGGGAAGCACAGAGGAGCAAGTGTGCGCGCACAAGACCTGGCTCGGTGTGAACGAGCGACATCACATCCTGAAGCTGATCGCGAAAACCAAAAGCACCCGATGACTGGTAAAACGCACTCCGTCCCCACAGACGGCAAGCCATGACTTGATACACCAGCCAGCCGTTGGCCAGCACATTGATCGATGGATCGGGCGTTTCCACGGCTACGGCGCCGAGGGTGTGCTTCCAGTAGTCCATGACCTTTTCGAGCTCGGCCCGCGCGGCAGCAGATCCTCGAAAACGCTTCACCAA
Organism: Pyrinomonadaceae bacterium; assembly: GCA_035278765.1. Taxonomy (GTDB): domain Bacteria; phylum Acidobacteriota; class Blastocatellia; order Pyrinomonadales; family Pyrinomonadaceae; genus PSRF01. Next base: position 18,189 of record DATEIS010000539.1, read on the forward strand.
TTGGCGCGCATCATCGTCGTTCCGAGCCGCACCAAGTCTGAAAATGATCTCGCGTTCTTGCTCATCCGCCAGTTCGAATGGCACTTGGATCGCACCACAGGGATCGAGTGCCGCACCTACTCTGCAGGAAAGACGCGGCAACGACATCGCAGCCGGATTCAGTAGCGTGCCGTTGCGACCAATGAATTCAGTTCTATCGCCTGTGAAACTGCGCGTCGTATTATCCACTTCGAAAAATGCAATCCGTTCACCGAACTCTTCGTTGTATGAATTACCCGCCAAGAGCGCACCGCTCTCGGGATCGATCTCCGTGATTACATGCATCATCGATTTCGGCCGCAGTTCTCCCAGTACCCATTCGATGTATCCGGTGACAGAGAGGCGGCGCAATCGGCCTGACTTGTTGCGCACCTTCAAGACTGCAAATTTGATCGGCGCATCCAGCGCCACATATACCCACAGTTCGGAGTCGATGCCATCCTCCGTATGGGTGAACACGCTGTATCCGAATCCGTGCCGGCAAACGTAATGTCCTTGTCCGCTGCTGGGCCAGGGCGTAGGCGACCAGAAACGTCCACTTTCTTCGTCACGGAGGTAGAACGCTTCGCCGTCAGAATCGCTTATGGGGTCGTTCGACCATGGCGTGAGAAGAAACTCGTGCGCGTTCTCGCTCCAGGTGTTGGCGCAGCCGCTTTCCGAGACGATCGTGCCGAATGATGGATTTGCGATCACGTTCACCCAAGGCGCCGGCGTCACCTGGCCGGGTGCGATCGTAACGACGTACTCGCGTCCATCAGGGCTGAATCCGCCACGCCCGTTAAAAAACAGCAAATCGTCGCGAGATGATTCTATGGCCGCGGCTGGTTTTGCGTGCGCTGTTCGTACTGGTGTTCGAAACGGAACAACGGCTTCAGCAATACTATGCCGGTTGATCTGTTCTGCCAGCGTGCCACCTCCGTCATTTAGGACCACCCGAGCGACCGCCTGAAGCAGAATGAGGTCCTCACTTGGCAAAGGCTTCGCAACTCTGACGAAGATCCCACCGGGTTTATCGCTAAGATCGGCTTCGGTGCCTGCGGCGATCAGGGCCGTGATCTGATCATGGAGCGCTTTCCGGTTGCCTGCACTCTCTGAGCTGCAGACCACCAGATCGACTGTCAGTCCCTTTAAACGCCAGTACGCGTGGGCCTGCAATATCTGGCGGACGAAGTCGAGATTAACCGGTTCCCCGATCTGCAACAGCACGATCGGTAAATCCCCGGAGATTGAATTACCCCATAAACCAGATTGCCCGCGACGGTTCTTGATGAGAATGTCGGGATCGGCGCGTAGGGAAGCATTGGCATAAATAATCGAGTCGGCGAGACGGCCATGGAGTTGTGCGTCGGCCTGAGTCGTATTGAGCTGGCGCAGGACCGACTGGCTGTGCGCATGTGCCAGGGCGAAGACGCGATTGGTCAATTCCCGATCCTGGTATTTCTCGATCAGCGTCAGGCATGCGGCGCGAGTCTCAGCGATCCCGGTGACGAAACCGACACTGGCGGATTGTTCCTGATTCAAAATTATCCGGCATTGGATAGCGACAATCGGATCAAGCACGGCACCCTCGCTGCCCGACAGCGCTGCGAGATTCCGCAACGCCAGCGGATTGACGAGGGTATTTCCGCGACCAATGAAACGCATCCGGTCTGTTTCATAGGACAGGTCGTCTAAGACCGATTCAGTGGGGACAATCAGGTGAAACATCCAGGGGGCTGCATAGTCGACAGCGCCTGAGCGGCGATTGCAAAGGATCGCTCGCTGTTCACGGATGATCTCTGTCTGGACAAAGAGATTGCTGTAAGCGGGATGCGCAGCGTCGTCAGCAGCCAATGCGAGCACCACTTCTGCATAACTAGTCAGGTCAATTATCTTGCGTGCCCCGGAACGGTTCGTGACCTCAATTCGCCGTACCTCGATGTTATCCTCCGGCGAAACGGCGATCTCCGTGAACGCATCCAGGCCCTGTTTAGAACAACGAAAGGCCGCGCACGCCTCTGATAAATTTGCCTCGTAGGCCGCCGATGGGTTGAGTGTTGGTTGAAAGGTGGTGGACCAGAACGCTCCGTTCGCGACATCGCGCAGGTAGCAGAACGTGCCCCAATTATCGCGCGTACTATCTTCACGCCAGCGCGTGACCGCGATGTCCTTCCAGCGGCTATATCCGCCACCCGCGTTCGTAACCATAAGGTGGTATAGACCGTTTGACAGCAACTGCACGGCCGGTATCGGCGTGGCGGCGCCGAAAACTCGCTCCGGTACTTCTGAGTGTTCGTCACGATCCTTCATCACTTCACACCTTGCGTATCATCCTTTTTGGACCTCGAAACTGATTGTCGTTCATCGCGCTTTCTTTCACTGTGATTTGGCTTCACCCTGGTAGATGCGGACCATCCCATCGAGGAGGGACAAAGCGGCCGCTTTGTCTCGCTGGAAAGAATTGCGCCCTACGATCGAGCCGAATCCACCGCCGTCGCGGATTGCTTGTGCCTCGGCGAAGAGGGCTTCATCGCTTTCCTTTGGTCCGCCGGAGAAAAGGACAATGCGCCGGCCGTTGAAAGCGCTTTGCACGACATGACGAACTCGCTCCGTTGCAGTGGCGCGTGGAATTCTCAGCTCTTCGTAAACTTTTTTGGCGTCCGGCAGTTCCAGATGCGCGGTAGGCATTTTGACCTTGATGATGTGCGCCCCGAGTAGCGCGGCGATTTGCGCGCCATAGGCGATCACATCCAGGGCGGTTTCACCTTCCTTGCTGAGCCCACCGCCGCGGGGGTAAGTCCAGACCACGACGGCCAGTCCAGCAGCTTTGGCTTCACTGGCCAGTTCGCGCAACTGCTCATATTGCAGTCGTCGATCGGCCGTACCGGGATAAATCGTGTAGCCGACGGCTACACAGCCCAGCCGTAACGCATCGGAGACCGAAGCCGTTTGCCCACCCAGCGGCTCCTTTTCCTCGTGCAACAGATCGTGTGCGTTGAGTTTGAGAATCAGCGGGATTTCGCCGGCGAACTCAGCTGCGACCGCTTCAATAAATCCTAGTAACGACGCATAGGCGTTAAGACCAGCGTCAATGGCAAGCTGGAAATGGTAGGCCGGATCGTAGGCAGGGGGATTTGGCGCGAAACTGCGTGCCGGACCATGCTCGAAGCCCTGGTCCACGGGTAGGATGATCATCCGGCCCGTGCCCGCGAGTCGACCGTGATTAAGCATCCGGGCAAGATTCGTCAACACGCCGGGATTTTCGCTCCGGTAACAGTCCAGAATTTTGCGAACCTCGTTAGTCATAGTGGGTTCCTTGATCCTCAACTTCGAGTTCGTGCTTCATCGGTATCACTTAATCTTCCAAGGCTGTCACTTTCGCCAAGCGGCGTTGATGGCGTTCTGCTTTATTGAAACGGGCGGCCAGGAAGGCTTTGGTTAAGTCCCATGTGAGCTCGTAACCGAGCACGCGGGCGCCGAAGCAGATCACGTTCATGTCGTCGTCTTCCACTCCCTGGTGCGCGGAAAAGATGTCGTGAACTAATGCCGCCCGTA
>DATEIS010000540.1:0-5050 GCA_035278765.1 Pyrinomonadaceae bacterium
AGGGTTGAAGAAATCGACAGTCTCGGATTTGGCGAATACGATCAAAACCACGGGCGGCCACGGAGGGCCGCCCCTACAGTACGTTCAACGTAGATAATCTTCTAAACGCACTGCGCTGTCGGTCTTCTCATCGCGATACTTGACGATGATTGCCGCATAGAGCGAGAGACCCCAATCGCGTCCACGCTCGGTGGTCACGGCGCGCGAACCGGGAACAACAACCGCGCCCGCCGGAATCTCGAGCGGTCCATCCGCCGTTCGTTGATAAATCTCACCGCGCACAAGATCGTAAACCGGAGTCGAACCCGTCAACATCGTCCCCGACGCCAGCACTGCGCGCTCGCGCACAATCGCACCTTCATAAACCCCGCAGTTCCCACCAACCAGCACATCATCTTCAACGATCACCGGCACCGCGCCAACCGGCTCCAGCACGCCACCAATCTGCGCCGCCGCGGAGATGTGCACGCGTTTGCCAATCTGTGCACACGACCCAACGAGCGCATGACTATCTATCATCGTCCCCTGGTCCACGTACGCGCCAGCGTTTACAAACATAGGCGGCATGCAAACAACACCCGGCGCAATGTACGCTCCATCTCTGATCGTCGAACCACCGGGAACGATGCGAACATTGTCTTCAATCTTAGTGGGCCGTGTCGGATAAGTATCTTTATCGAAGAATTTAAAGTTCTCGCCGGTAGACACATCGGCGATCGTGCCCATGCGAAAGCCGAGCAGCAGTCCCTGCTTCACCCACGCGTTGACGAGCCACTTACCATTCGCGCTCTTTTCCGCCGCACGCACCTCGCCGCGATTGAGCGCCTGCTTGAAGTCCTCGAAAACAGTCCTGTCTGCGCGGGAAAACTCACTGCCCTCACGCGACGCCAACTCCTCGATCTGTTCACGCAACGGCATGCGACGTTTCCTTCAATAGTCCGAGTTCGCTCAAAATTTCACGCATGCGATTGCGCGTCTTTTCCTGCACCGGCACGAGCGGCAAACGAAGATTCTCTTCCAGCAACCCCATCAAAGCCATCGCTGCTTTAACTGGACCAGGACTCGATTCGATGAAGTTACCCTCCATCAACGGCAGCAGACGATAATGCAGCGCGCGTGCTTCATCCCACTTGCCTGCGAGGGCGAGATCGTTGAGCTGCGACATCATTCCCGGAGCCTCGTTTGACGCCACCGAGATCAGACCGTTGCCACCAAGAGCAATCAACGCCAACGTGAGCGAGTCGTCACCCGAGATGACACGAAAACTATCAGGCCGGCCACGCAGGATTTCCATGATCTGCGAGAGATTGCCCGACGCTTCCTTAACCGCAACGATGTTTTCAACGTCGCGTGCGAGTCGCAATGTTGTATCCGCGGCGATATTCGACGACGTGCGTCCTGGAACGTTGTAAATCACTACCGGCAAACCGTCGACAGCTTCAGCGATCGCGCGAAAGTGTGCGTACAAACCTTCCTGTGTGGGCTTGTTGTAATAAGGAGCAACGGTCAACACAGCGTCGACGCCAAGTTCACGCGCTGCCTGTGAACGTCGAATCGTGACTGCGGTCGAGTTGCTGCCGGTTCCCGCGATCACTTTTGCGCGTCCGCGAGATAACTCAATGGTCGTGCGGATGACGAAAGTGTTTTCTTCTTCAGTCATCGTGACGCTTTCACCAGTGGTACCGCACGGCACGAGTATTCGGACTCCACCCGCGATCTGATATTCGATCAAGTCGCGCAAACGTTTCTCGTCGACCGCGCCATCGGCGGCAAAGGGCGTAACGAGAGCCGTAGCACATCCACGAAGCCAGTCGAGTTGTAATGTCATGGTGACCTCCGATTAAGAATTTCCTCCATCACCTCACCGAACTCAAAAACTCCCGTTCGGCCAGAAATCCAGTGCGCGGCCAGCAATGCGCCGCTCGCGAATCCCTGCCGCGAGCGTGCCGTGTGAGTCAACAGCACCTGATCTGCTTCAGAATCAAAACCTACTCGATGTGTACCGGGAATGTAACCAGCGCGCGTCGATGACGTCGGGATGTCTGAGTCAAGGTGTTCCGACATCAAGTCGCGCAACTTCAGAGCTGTGCCGGAAGGCGCATCACGTTTGCGGTTGTGATGCGACTCTTCAATGAACGGCGCATATCCTTCAACCGCAGCGAAGAGCGCCGAGGCATGTTTCACAATCCGGTAAAAAACATTCACACCAATGGAAAAGTTTGCGCCATAAACCATCGCGCCCGAATGCTCTTCAATGATCTGCTTCGCGGATGATTCATGCTGCTTCCAACCAGTCGTCCCTTCAACAAGCGCCACCTTCGCGCGCGCACACGCTTCTATATTCTTCAACACCGTCTCGCCAACGGAAAAATCGACCACGACATCATGCCCTGGAAGTTTTTCCGCCAGCGCCAAATCCTTACTCGTAAACACAGCGCCAACCTCGTCGCCGGCCTTACGCGCCTCTGCGGCAACCAACTTCCCCATCACCCCAAATCCAATCAGCGCAATTCTCATCCGTGTTCATCCGTGGCTAACTGTTTCGCCAGCCGCACGTATAGCTGGACCGACTCTTCAAGCTCGCGTTTCGAAATCTTTTCATGCTCCGTATGCGCGTCGAGAATCGATCCTGGTCCAATTAGCAGCGGCTTTCCCCACTGCGATAAATATGGAATGTCAGTCGTGAAACGCACCACACATTCATCAAACCCGGCAATCGAAACCAACCGCACAGGATTGTGCGCAGACGCATATTCGAGCTGCCCGCGCGTTCCAACCGCATCTTCCAAAACTCTTTTGACGTGCTCTATATCGATCCCGAGCCGAATTTGCAATTCCGCGCGCGCATGATCGGGAATCACGTTCGGTCGCGTACCGCCAATGAGCACTCCGATGTTGCACGTCGTCGTACCGAAGAAACTGTCTTCGGGCCAATCGCTGCTGCGAATATCCTGCAGGATATCAAGCAGCTTTTCGATCGCTGATTCGCCGGCTTCCGGATACGCGGAATGTGCCGCGCGTCCTTCAGTCGTGATGAACACACGCACCGATCCCTTCGTCCCGGTTGCCAGACGACTATCGGTCGGCTCGCCATTAATTAAGAACTGACACTCACGCGCGAGGGGATGTTTGTTCGCCGCTTGTGCACCGAGACTGCTTAGCTCTTCATCGACAGTGAAAAGCATTCCAACATCATTCACACCGCTGCCGCGCAAACGTTCGGCTGCAAAGATCTGCGCCGCGATGATGCCCTTCGCATCACACGATCCGCGTCCATAGATAAACTCATCATCCTCACTCGACGCGATGAACGGCGGCACGGTATCCATATGCGTCGAGAACACAATGCGCGGCGACGCTTCGGTAGTCGCCAATACATTGAACCGATTGGTCGCGATCTCCTGCGTCTCAACGCGATATCCAAGCTGCTCGAGATGGTCCGACAGATATTGGCCCACCGCCAGCTCTTCGCCGGTAACCGACGGAATATCAATCAACTCCCTCGTCAACTCAAAAAGATTCATGCTTCTGCTTTGTGCTATTTATGCGTTTTGGTGGCAAAGAATTCTTCATGCAGTCTGGTAACTACTTCCTGCACTCGTTTCTCGTCGACCACGAAAGTGAAATTGATACTCGAAGCGCCCTGTGAGATCAAAGATACATTAATGTCGGTGATCGTGCTGAATGCGCGCGCGGCCACACCCGGCGTTCCTCGCAAGCCCTCGCCCACAACACAGATGATCGCCTGTCGCTTTTCGACTTTCACCGTACCCAGTTGTTCCAATTCCTCAACGATGGCCGGCAGCGCGCCCGCTTCGTCCAATGAAAGCGAGACGCTGACTTCCGAAGTTGTCACCACATCGACTACCGTGCGATGTCGATCAAAAACTTCAAAAAGCGCACGCAGGAAACCGTACGCGCCAAGCATCCTTAAAGAAGAGATCTGAATGACGGTGACACCGGTCTTGTGCGCGATTGCCTTGATCGTTCGCGGTATTGTTTCGGTCAGTGGTCCAACCACGGTCCCCTGCGCTTCAGGCATTCGTGAATTGCAAATACGAACGGGGATAGCGCTCACAATGGCGGGGTGAATAGTTTTAGGGTGAAGAACTTTGGCGCCGAAATACGCCAGCTCTGCGGCTTCACCGTAAGACAGGTGCTCAACGGTATATGCGTGCGGAACCACGCGTGGATCGGCAGTCAAGACTCCCGTGACGTCGGTCCAAATCTGAATTTCACTCACACCGATCAACGCGCCAATCAGTGCGGCGGTGTAATCCGAACCACCGCGGCCCAGCGTGGTTGTCACGCCTTGCGTTGTTGCTCCGATAAATCCGCCGAGAACGGGAACGATTCCAGCGTCTAGAACAGGCCGCAACTCATTCTGCGTGTGTGTCTGCGATTCGGTCATCAGCGGAGTCGCGCAAGTATGTTCGTCGTCGGTGATGATACAGCGACGCGCATCAACGAATCGCGCCTCGATATCACGTTGATTTAAAACCGCGGCAAGCAAAGTGCTCGAGAGGATTTCACCAAACGAAACGACGGCGTCTTGCAGTGCTTTGCGCTCGGAAGGGTTCTGTGCGAATTGCGTCAGCAACTCAGAAATTTGACCGGCAGCGCTCTGTAAGTGCTTCAGAAATTCCTTCGAATCCGAAAGCAGTTCGTGAGCAGCCGTCTCGTGTCGTTTGAAAACATTCTCGAGCGAAGCGAAGGCGCGCTCAGCGTCGTCTGACGCAGCGATGCTGGTCGCGTTGAGCAGACTATCAGTCACGCCACTCATCGCAGACACAACCACCACCGGGGCAGCCTTGTGTTCCGACGCGACGATCCGCGCGACATTCTCGAACGCGGCGGCGTCAGCAACTGACGTCCCGCCAAATTTCATAACGATAGCCATACGAATTTAAAAAGGCCGGTCGCGAGTGAACACGACCGACCCTTTTGAGAATCGAAATTTTCGTCGTAGCACTCCACCGGTTACCGGTGACAGTCCCGCGGATTTAGCCGCGGCAACCAACCCGCATTCGTCGGAAGGAAACAAATGCGA
>DATEIS010000541.1:0-7155 GCA_035278765.1 Pyrinomonadaceae bacterium
AAGACGCGATGGCGCCGAAATTGGCGGCCGTGCGGAATGAAAGTTCATTGACGAAGTTGAATCCGACCAATCCGGGATTATTTGTTGTCCCGACAATCTGCATCTGGATGAAGGAGGTCGGGATGTTGTTCCACGAGTCCAGCGATCCCTGTAGCGCTGTAGTGGCTTGAGCCACCGACAGAAACGCCGGGCCCAGCGGATTTGGAATCGGATCGAGAGTGTTGTTGATGCGATACTGAATCGGAATGCTGCGCGAGTCCCACTTAATTCCAATAACCCGGGCCAGTATGTGACCGGGAATGGGCGAAGGTGTTCCGGCCGTAATGTCAATCGATTCGAGTGCGCCACCCGCGCGAGTGGTGACAACACTCATCAGAATCATGCACGAAGTCAACAGAATTGATGTGAGCTTTCTTCTCATAAGTCCTCCTAGAAAGTTTTCTCTATGAATCAGGGTGTTGAACTTTGAAGAGTGGTTACTGATTTCTCAGATAACCTCTAACCTCATCCTTCAATCTCGAGAGTGGAATCGTGTTGTTTGAGCCACGATGAACTCCGTTATTACTCTTGAGCGCGGTCTTTCGCAGATCGCGAGCGACCGCCTGTTCCCCGTCTTCATCGGTGATAATGGAGAACTTTCCTTGAGAGAAGCCGGCAACGGTGTAACCACCGGGAACTTCATCAGAAGCAGTGAGAAATAGAAAAACGTTTTCACCCGGCGTCATTTGTGGAGCGCCTGGATACGTCATGGCGATAGGGACTGCGCGATTGGCGTCCACGCCTCCCGGTAGGGCAACGGTGATACTTGAACTTTCGTTTCCTTTGATAGTTTCACTTACATTGACGGTGGCAAGTGTTACCAGACTGCGATCAACCCAAACGCTTTTCGTTTCGACGCAATTACCAATCGCAATAAGGTCGGACTGATTGACCATATCCTGAACAGACAACGCAACGGCCAAGCTTGTGTCGGCGGTGGGGAGAGTATCTTGCGGAGGCGCATCGACCGCGGTAGCCCAGCGCGAAGAAACCAGCAGGGCGATCACAATTAGTATAGAGCTTACCAGGGTAATCTTTTTCATGCTCGGGAATCCTTTCTTGCTTGCTTTTTCTTCTGAAATGGAACGGTCCTGCAGAGAGAGCTTAGGTTACAGAGGATCGTCCGATCCCCACATTAGTCCGCACGAATTAGCTGCTGAGGCACGACAAGCACGCAGAAGGAATGCAGCTCAGAGCCGGCCTTGTCTCTCAAGGAGTGCGGGGGACATTATTCTGCTGTTAGGATAAAGTCAAGGAAAATGGCGCGATTCTTATTAATTTTCATGCGGGAAAAACTACTTCAATCCGTTTTTACGGTCAGTTTACTCCTGCTCGTTTTAACTGCTTGCCATCGTGAAGACGTGGCACAGCGAAGTATGGGTAAACCGATGAAGACTGGTCCAATTGCGTATGTTGCTCTGGGAGATTCAACGGGTTCGGGGGTGGGTGCGAGGAACGGTGGATATGTGGCGCGGCTTTTCACTCGACTCGTCGAACGCCGGCCAGGTTCGAAGTTGACGAACCTTTGTGTTAGTGGAGCGACGACTGACGACCTCGTGCGCGGACAGTTGCAGCAGGGTGTCTCGACGAATCCCGATCTGGTAACGGTTGGGATCGGAATCAACGACATCGGACACGGTTTGACGATCGAGCAGTTTGCCAGGAATTACGAAGAAATTCTCAGTACGCTAAGGCAGAAGACTAACGCTCGGATCGTGGTAACGAACATTCCTGATATATCAAGTGCGCCACGTATTCCTGGTCCAATGCGAAGTGGCTATCAGCAGCAGATCATTCGATTCAACGCGCGTTTGGAGGAGATTGCAAAGCGACACGGCGCGAGCATCTTCGATATGTACGCGATCTCGAAAGACGAGCTTCCGTCGCATCCGGAGTATTTTTCGAGCGACGGGTTTCATCCGTCTGATAAGGGATATGAGTTGTGGGCGACCGAGATGTGGCCCACGGTGGTGCGTGTTATCGGCAATTAATCCAGTTTCAAATCCGTGTTATCTGTGGCCCGCCTTTCTCCGGAGACCGGATCAAAAAACAGGATTTTGTCTTTGCTTATCGTTATCCAAACTTGACTCTCCAGATCTGCGCGAAAGTCTGCCGGGGCGCGAGCAATCAACCTGTGAGTACCGACGGTAAGAAAAACGAAAGTTTCGTTTCCCATTTGCTCGGTGACGTAAACCTTCGCGGGAATTGCGCCGTCCTGTGGCTGTAATAGCACTTGAATATGTTCCGGTCGAATGCCTTTTGTTAACGCCGATCCCTCAATAAAATTCATGCTTGGACTGCCGACAAACTCCGCGACAAAACGATTCGCGGGGTAGTTGTAAATGTTCATCGGCGTATCGAATTGCTGTAGGACGCCTTTCTTCATCACTGCGACACGTGACGCAAGCGTCATTGCTTCGGCTTGATCGTGTGTGACGTAGATCGTCGTGGTGCCGAGCTGATGCTGAAGTCGTTTTAGCTCACCACGCATCTGCACGCGCAGACGCGCATCGAGATTTGAGAGCGGCTCGTCCATCAAGTACGCGCGCGGCTCGCGCACGATTGCACGCGCGAGCGCGACGCGCTGACGTTCTCCGCCGGATAATTGTCGTGGTTTGCGATCGAGTAGTGATTCAATCTCGAGCATTTCCGCCACGCGCTTCACTCGTGTGGCGCGTTCGGCTTTGTCGAGTTTGCGGACACGCAACGGATAACCGATGTTGTCGGCAATCGTCATGTGCGGATAAAGCGCGTAACTCTGAAACACCATTGCCAGATCGCGATGCTGTGTCGGTACATCGTTAATACGTTCGCCATTGATCAGAATATCGCCCGAGGTGACAGACTCGAGACCCGCAAGCATTCGCAAGGTCGTGGTCTTGCCGCAGCCGGATGGTCCAAGCAGCACGATGAATTCACCATCGTCGATCTTCAGCGACAGATCGTCGACGACGCACGTGCCGCCAAACGTCTTGTTCACATGTCGATACTCGATTCCCATCTATCCCTTTACCTTGTCTTTCAAGTCGGGACGTGATGCTTGGACACGGTCAGTACCGTAACGCGGTAGCGTCGGGTCAGTCTTTTAGCTCAACGTCGACCCGACGCTACCGCGTTACGGTACTGACTGTGTCCAAGCATCAAGCATCTATCCTTTTACTGCTCCCATCGACAATCCACGCACGAGATACTTCTGCAGTGACAGTGCAAACACGAGAATCGGCACGACTGCGACTGTGGCTGCGGCGCTCATCACGCCCCACTTGATCTCGAACTGCGTCACGCGTCCGGCGATTCCGACCGGCAACGTCATCGCCGCGTCAGTCTGCGTCAACACGAGTGCGAACAGAAATTCATTCCACGAAACAATCAAACAGAATACTGCTGTCGCCGCGAGTCCGGGCGAAACCAATGGCAACACGATGCGCACGAGCGCGCCGAGACGCGAGTCGCCGTCGACGAGCGCCGCTTCTTCGAGATCGCGCGGCAAGTCGGCAAAGAAGCCGCGCATCATCCACACAACGAACGGTAGATTAAAACCGGTGTAGACAATGATCAGCGACAGTCGCGTGTTGAGTAGCCGCACGTCGCGCATCATGAGAAAGAGTGGAACAACCGTCACGATTGCCGGAAACATGCGCGTCGAAAGAATCCACAACGAGAGCCGGCGATTGAGACGCCAGGGAAGTTCAAAGCGCGCGAGTGCGTAAGCGGCAAGTGTGCCGATGACGAGTGCACAGGCTGTGGAAGTCACCGCGACAATCGCACTGGTGAGCAGATATTGCCCGAAACCGCGCGTGATGAATGCGTCGTAGTAGTGATCGAGTGTAGGAGTAAAAACAAACCACGGTGGCGGGCTGGCAAATTGTTCGGCCTCCGTTTTGAAAGAGATCGTCAGCATCCAGTACACGGGCGCGAGCGCAAACAACAATGCCGCCGTCACGAGTGCATAGCGAACAACTTGTGCGATTTTGTGGCCCAATCTAAATCGTCTCTTTCGCTTGCAGAAACTTGATATAAATGGCGCTGATCACGTTCGTCAGCGCGAGTAACACAAACGACATCGCCGCCGCATATCCAAAATCAAAAAACCGAAACGCCGTGCGATAGATGTAGAGACTGATCGTCTCAGTCGCGAAGCCTGGTCCACCCTCCGTCAGAATAAATATCTGATCAAACACGCGCAGGAGATCCATTGTGCGCAGCAGCAGCACGATCAGGATCGACGGTTTCAGCAGCGGCAGCGTCACGTGCCAGAACGTTTGCCAGCGACTCGAACCGTCGATCAACGCCGCTTCGTAAGGTTCCTGCGGAATCGCCTGCAATCCTGCCAGCAGCACGAGAAAAACAAACGGCGTCCATTGCCAAACGTCCACGGCGATCACGGACAACATCGCGAGCTTCGGCGATGCAGTCCACGTCAAGCTCTCAGTGTTGATGCCGAGTTGTTTGAGTGTTCCGTTGATGGCGCCGAAATTTGGATTTAGCATCAGACGCCAGACAACGCCAACCACGACAGTCGGCAGCATCATCGGAATCAGCAGACTCGCGCGAAAAATTCCGCGACCACGAATCTGTTTGTCCAGCAACAGCGCAAGACCAAGACCGAGAAGAAACTCGCACGTGAGCGCCGCGGCGGCGTAGACAAACGTGTGGCCGAGTGCCGTCAAAAAGAAATTATCCGACAAGAGTCGCGTGAAGTTTCCGACCCCCCACGATGTGCCCGCGGCGGTCTGCTGTTGAAGACTGATCGTGATCGAATAGAAGAGCGGATAGATTGAAAGTGCGAGGAGCACCGCCATCGCCGGTGCGAGAAAGAGCGCAGGCAACAGCAGCTCGCGCTTAGTTTGCGCGCTGAAGAATCTTCTCGATTTCTGCATTCGCCTGATTCATGGCTTCAGCGGGAGTCAGATCGCCGCTGTTGGCCTTCGAAAGAAAGATTCCAAAAGCGTTTTCAATTTCGTTCCAATAAGGAGTGCGCGGGCGCGGTCTCGCGCTCTCAAGCGAGCGCAATTGAGCGGGATACGCGGGGTTCTTTGCAACCAGTTCGGGATCCTGAAAGACCGACTTGCGCGTTGGTGGATTTCCGCGCTGCGCAGAACGTTTCATCTGTTCAGCGCTCGTGGCCCAAAGCAAAAAATCGATGGCCGGATCCGCGTTTGGCGAATCACGCGGGATAGCGATGAGCCAGTTACCGATTTCCGCCTGGCCTGGTTTATCGCCACCGGGCAAGGTCGCGAACTCCATCTTTCCGATCACCTTCGACTTCGACGCATCGCTGAAAGGACTGATCCACGCGGGCCAGTTGATCGACATCGCGGCCGTTCCCTGCAACAGGTGTGCGCCAACGTCGTCGGCATCGAAACTCGCATAACCCGGCGGCGAATATTTGCCAAGCTCGATCATGAATTCGAGTGCCGCGATTCCCTGTGGACTGTTAACTGCCGGTTTGCCGCTCGCGTCGAACATCTCGCCGCCGAAGGCCCAGAAGATGGGCATGAAGTCGGCTACCGCTGCATTACCCTGCGCGGCACGCATGACGTAGCCGTAGACCTGTCCCCCATTCGCGCCTGCACTTTCTTTCTCCTGGATTGTTTTGGCGGCCGCCAGCACGTCGTTCCAGGTGTTGGGAGCATTCATTGAATATTTCTCAAAAAGATCTTTGCGATAAAAAAATAATTGCGAGTTGCCGACGTAGGGAAGGGCATAGAGCGAACCGCTTTGATAGGGATGACGGCAGAGCGCCAGCGACGTCGCGACGAAGTCGCTGTCTGGGCCGGATTGCCCGCGTTTTTGCAGTAATGGAGTAAGGTCGGTCAGTACCTGTTCGTGGGCGAATCGCGGGAACCACGGATCGTCGAGCATGATCAGGTCGTAGGCGCCGGTTCGTGCTTTGAGATCTATTAATTCTTTCTCAAAAAGACTTCTATAAGGAAACTCGGCGATCTGAATGTGCGTGCCGGTTTGCTTTTCATAATCGGCAGCGGCTTGTTTGAGGGCCTCGCCTTCAACACCGGAGACGACTGCAAGAGTGATTTGTTTTTGCTGAGGCTTGCTCGTGCAACTTGTGAATAGGATCAGTAAAACCAGGATCAGGGATGCGCTTAATCTCATATTTTTGCCACAGATTAACACTGATGACGCGGATCAGAACTGATAATATCGGTCCATGCGACAAATTGTAACGACCGCAAACGGCGACATCGACGTTCTTAAGGTGCAGGAGAAACCCGATCCCACACCACGCAACGATGAGGTTGTAATCAAGGTGCGTGCCGCCGGGTTGAACTTCGCGGACATTCTGGCTCGACAGGGTCTGTATCCGGATGGACCGCCGAAGCCTTGTGTGATGGGATACGAGGTTAGCGGTGTGGTTGAAAGCGCCGGCAAGGATGTGAACAGTTCATTTATCGGTAAGTCCGTTGTTGCGATGACGCGTTTTGGCGGACAGTCGGAGCTGGTGGCAGTTAAAGCTGCGCAGATGTTTGAGAAGCCCGAGAAGCTGACGTTCGAACAGGCAGCAGCAATTCCGGTGAACTATCTGACGGCCTACGCGCTGCTGATTGTGATGGGGTCCTTGCACGCCGGTGAATCGGTGTTGATTCACAACGCCGGCGGTGGAGTCGGGCTTGCTGCGCTCGACATCGCCAAGAAGATCGGCGCGGTCGCTTACGGAACTGCGAGCGCGAGTAAACACCAGTTTCTAAAAGAGCGCGGTTTGGACCATCCAATCGATTATCGCAAACAGGACTGGCAGCCCGAACTGCAAAAACTCACTGACGGTCGCGGAGTCGATCTGATTATCGATCCGATCGGTGGTTCGCACTGGAAGAAGAGTTACGCATCGTTGCGACATACCGGACGATTAGGGATGTTTGGAGTGTCGACGGCTTCGGCCAACGGAGTAGGCGGCAAGCTAAAAATGCTCAAGGCGGTGATTCAGACGCCGTGGTTTCATCCGCTGGCGTTGTTGAATAAGAATCGCGGCGTCTTTGGTCTGAACCTGGGCCACATGTGGCACGAACCGGAGAAGGTTGCCGTGTGGATGCGCGACATTCTGCGCGGTGTCGAAGAAGAATGGATTCAACCGCACGTCGATCAGGTCTTCTCGTTTGC
>DATEIS010000542.1:0-8995 GCA_035278765.1 Pyrinomonadaceae bacterium
AAGAAGAGCCAAAACACGCGATATGAGTGCATAGGCACCAATTCCCTCAATAGTTCTTACCGGGCCTCAGAAACTTCGGGGAGCTTATGAGTGCTGAACTGGTTACGAAGACAGCCCTTTGATTCACTGTCAGAATTGCCAGTTGCCAGCTTTTGAGTAGCAAAGTGGCGCATTATAAGGCAAAAAAATCGAGAATGCTACAAGGGGGAGGACACAGAAAGCGAGCCACAAAAAGACACACAAACACAAAACTTTTATCGATGAATTTGTGTCTATGTCCTTTTGCGGGCCTAACTCAGTGAATTAGTAAAGCGTCGTCTGCGGCCTCTACACCTTCGGGCCGGAAATCCAGTTCCTGACCATTCAGGTAGACTTCAACAATCGTTGCTCCCTCAAGCTGGCCCTGAATTAAAGCCTCAGACAACGGATCTTCCACGTATTTCTGCAAAGCACGCCGGATTGGTCTGGCGCCATAGAGACGGTCGGCGCAAGTCTTATCGACGATCCAGCGCTTTGCTTCATCCGTCAGCTTGATCGCGAAACCGTGCCGGTTCATCGTCTTGTTGATTTGATCGAGTTGCAACTGAACTACTTCGAGGAGCTCGTGGTCGAGCAACTGATCGAAAATAATGATCTCGTCGAGACGATTGATGAACTCGGGATTGAAAGTCTGCCGCACTGACGACATCACCATCTCTTCCACCTTCTCTCGGCTTGCATCCGTGTTGGCCTGGAAGCCAAGTGTGCCCTTCTTCTGAATAAAGCGGGCGCCGATGTTTGAGGTCATGATGATGATCGCGTTCTTGAAATCGACTGTATTGCCGAGCGCGTCCGTCAGGATGCCATCTTCAAACACCTGCAATAGGATGTTGAAGATATCCGGATGTGCCTTCTCGATTTCGTCAAAAAGGAGGACGGCGTAAGGCGAACGCTTGATGCGTTCAGTTAACTGGCCGCCTTCTTCGTGGCCGACATAGCCCGGCGGCGATCCAATCAATTTGGAGACGGAATGCTTCTCCATGAACTCCGACATGTCGAAGCGGATGAGGGCGCGTTCACTGCTGAACAAAAACTGTGCGAGCGAACGAGCAACTTCAGTTTTTCCGACACCGGTTGGACCAAGAAACAGGAACGAGCCAACCGGACGCAACGGATTCTTCAGTCCCGCACGCGAGCGTCTGATCGCGCGTGCGAGCGCGGAGATTGCCGGTCGCTGAGAAATGACGCGTTTGTGAAGCTCGATCTCGATCCGCAAAAGCTTCTGTGTCTCTTCTTCTTTCAGCGAGTTAACGGGAATGCCGGTCCAGCGCGCGATGACATCTTCAACGTCGTCACGCGTGACTTCAGCAGAGACGAGTGCGTCTTCCTGATGAACACGGAAGTTTGAAGTGTCGCCATACGATCGCGACCATTCATTCAACTCATTCCAGTCAGCCAGATTCCCTTGTTCGCGTCGCACACGAAGCTTCACACGCGCGCCCGCTTCGTCGATCACGTCAATCGCCTTGTCAGGCAGGAAACGATCCGGAATGTAACGATGCGATTGATAAACCGCAGCTTGCAGCGCTTCGTCGGTGTAACGAACCTGGTGAAAACTCTCGTAACGTTCACGCACTCCATCGAGGATGCTCACCGCTTCAGCCTCGGACGGAGGCGGAACTTTTACTGCCTGGAAACGACGTTCAAGCGAACGATCCTTCTCGATCGATTTGCGAAACTCTGACGGTGTTGTCGCGCCGATGCACTGAATCTCACCACGTGACAACGCCGGTTTCAGAATATTCGCGGCGTCGAGAGAACCTTCAGCAGAGCCCGCGCCGACGAGCGTGTGCAACTCGTCGATGAAGACGATGTACTGCGGATTCTCAACCAGCTCGCGCATGATCTGTTTCAGGCGCTCTTCAAACTGGCCGCGATATTTCGTACCGGCAACGATCAGCGAGAGATCGAGTGAAAGAATTCGTTTGTGTTCGAGGAACGACGGAACATCGCCGCGAACGATTCGTTGTGCGAGTCCTTCGACGATCGCAGTCTTGCCCACGCCGGGCTCACCGATGAGCACAGGATTGTTCTTCGTACGGCGGCAGAGGATCTGGACCACACGTTCGATCTCAGCTTCGCGGCCAATCAGCGGATCAAGCTTGTCGTTGGCAGCGTCGTCGGTCAGGTCGCGTGAAAACTCGACGAGGTGTGGTGTGTCTTTCTTTTGGGAAGTCCTTGAGTCAACTCCGGATTGACGTGCGATCTCATCGCGAACCGCATTCAACCTCAAACCGCGCTCGTAAAGAATCTCGGCGGCCATCGAACGCTCTTCACGAAGGAGACCGAGCAGTAAATGTTCGGTGCCGATGTGGCGGTGTTGCAGCCGATCGCTTTCCTCGTGCGCGTAAGCGAGAACGTGTTTGGTTTCCGGGGCCAGGGGCAGTTCAACTGAGGTCGAAATCTTCTCGCGCAGGAGAGTGCGTCCTTCAATCTCCTTGCGAATCGACTCAATAGAAACCTGTGCGCGAGGAAAAAAACGCCCCGTAAGGGTTTTATCTTCGCGCATCAGGCCCAGCAAAAGGTGCTCAGGCTCGATGGCCGGGGCTCCAAACTGTGATGCTTCGTAGCGCGCGAAAAAGATCACTCGGCGCGCTTTTTCAGTATAGCGTTCGAACATCTTGGTATCTGTAAAACGTCCTTATAATTACCTTTGCCGGGAGACGAAAGCGGCAAACTTTCGCGCATTATAACCTAAAGTCGCAAAGAACGGTTTATTTCAGCGCGATCCGTTTAATCCGCGGCTAATATATCTTTCCGCCGTCAAGCTGCAACGATCTGTCACACAACCGAGAAAGGCTTTGGCTATGCGTGGCGATTATTGTGATCGCAGCGTGTTTGCGGGCATAGTCGACCAACGTCTGGCCTATCTGATCGCTTATCGCTTCATCAAGATTTCCGGTCGGTTCATCAGCAAGCAACAGTTTTGGTTCGGTAATTAACGCTCGTGCGACCGCCACGCGTTGCTGCTCCCCACCGGAAAGATGAGAAATTGGGTGATTTGCGCGGTCGTCCAAGCCTGTTTCGTGTAACAGTTCGAGTGCACGATTAAAGGCCTTGTTTTTGCCCCAACGGGCAATTAACAACGGCAACGCTACATTCTCAACCGCTGAAAGATCCGGCAGCAGGTAGTGAAACTGGAAGACAAATCCGATCTTGTGACCGTCTACCGTTATCGTCCCGTGGTCTGGAGCTTCGAGGCCTCCAAGCAAATGAAGAAGTGTCGATTTACCCGAGCCGGACGGTCCCGTGATCGCAATACTTTCGCCGTCTGCCGCCGCAAAGTCGACCCCGCGCAATACCTCGATGCGATCGCCATTTGGCGCCACAAAGCTCTTTCGCAGATCGACGACGTTCATCATGAGTCGCGCAAAGCCTCGACCGGTCTCATGCGCGACGCTGCACGCGCGGGATAGATCGTCGCCAGTACGCTTAGCCCAAAAGCAACCAGCGCCGCGAGAATCATTTCCGTTGGTCTCGGGATCAGAGGCACATTGCTGATCGAATAAACATCGGCCGGCAGGCTCACGAGCTTGTAATGATTTCCGATCAGGCACAGGACGAAACCAAGTGTCACACCGGTCACAGCGCCAATCGCACCGATAACCGCGCCTTCGATGATGAAGATCAACATCACACCTTTACGCGTCGCCCCGAGTGCGTTGAGGATCGCGATGTCGCGTCGTCGTTCGACAACAACAAGGATGAGCATCGTGGTGATATTGAGTGTTCCGATCGCGATGATTAGACCAATGATGAATAGGCCCATGCGACGTTCGAGCGCGAGCGCGGAGAACAACGGCTGGTTTGCTTGTTGCCAGTCGACGATCGTGTAAGTGTTGCCGAGCGATTTCGAAACGTTTTCACTCACCTGTCGCACGTTGTCAGCATCGTTAACTTGCACACTCATGACCGATGCCGCGTGATTGTTGCCGGCGAAATCACTCGCGGTATCCATGCCTACATAAATCCAGGTCGAGTCGTATTCGAAGAGCCCGGAACGAAAAATACCCCCCACGTGAACGCTATGCGTTTTCGATTGAGCGGCGGAGAGCACTTGGAAATCGTCACCGACCTTCACGCCGATACGTGCCGCCAGATCAACACCAACGACAGCGTACGGAAGACAGGTAACCGACTTATCGGGCAGTTCAAATGATCCTTCGCGTATCCATCGCTTTCCGACTAACTGCGCCGCTTCTTTCTCAATACCGCGAATGACTGCATAACCCGAACCTTTCGATCCGCGTGCCAGCCCACCGTCGTACGTTGTGGCTGACGCACTGACTACTCCTTCGACCTGCTTTACACGATTAGCGAGCTCCGCGTAATTCTCAATCGGACGCCCATCAGTGCGCAGCACACTGAGATGTGCAGTGCCCTGCAAGATCTTGTCGCGCATCTCATCTCGAAATCCGTTCGACAGCGCGAACGCAACGATCAGTGCTGCCACACCCATGCAGATACCGAGTATCGCTGCGATCGAAGTCGCACGCGCGAGCCGTCGTTTATGACGCGATCGGAGATATCGAAAGGCGAGAAAAACTTCGTACGGCATCAGAACTATTTGCCACAGATTTTCACGGATAAACACAGATAAAAATAATCCGTGTTCATCCGTGAAATCCGTGGCCCATTATGGTTTAGTAGGCGGACACTTCCTCGTATCTTCAGGTCTGTTCTCAGGCAGCAACCGGCTCAGGTTTGGATTGTCTCGCGCGGTCGGATCACCCTGCCAACTGATCTCGTAAATCGTCTCGTCGACACGCCGGAAACTGAAGCGCTTCTCCAACTCTACGATCAGCGGTATTTCGTCACGTTGCCAGCCACACGGTGACCACCAACGCGGATCGGTATCAAGAAATACACGTCGCCGGTGATTCAAATGATTCTGAATAATCGAAAACAATTGGTCGCCGGGCCATCCGCCGCCAGTGCCAATCGTCTTCCAGCGCCCGGAACCAATTGACGCCCAATAATGCACGGCAATCGTTTGCGCTCCGGAAATCATGATTGCATCGAGGGGCACTTTTTCAAGCCGGCTTCGGTACTCTTTACTCATCGCGCGGCGCTCGATGAACTCATAACTCACCGGGTGTACGAGAACAGCAAAGCCAATTGCAAGAGCACCGATTAGCGTCACGCACACGACAAACGCGCGGCGCTCAGTCTTCAGTGGCCGCTTCGCAATGCGAAGTAACCAGTAAGCACCAAGCGGCACGATCCCGGGCAGGCCAGTTAAAAAGTAACGCCAGTTTACGGTCGTGCTGTAGTTGAAAAACAGCAGCACATTCGCGAAGAACGCAACCAGCCACAACAACAACATCGGTGATAGACGGTGTTTGCGCCACTCGAGAACCGGCGCGAATGGAATCGTCAGAAAGACGAGCGGAGCGCTGATGAAGTAGAAGATGACGTACGGACGAATGTTTCGCAGGGCCACGGGATGTCGCGCCGATTCGTCACGCATCGATTCGCGCCAACCGTGCCAAACCCAACGGTAGTGCTCATCCGTGATGAACCAGTAACCAAACCATCCGAGTGCCAGGAGTGCAAAAACTCCCACCGACACAGCCACCCACAAAATTTCTCGGCGTTGTAATTTCCATCCCAGAAGAAACGGCGCAAGCACGAGCCACGGCGCATAAAATCCGATCGTTTCGCGCAGGTTCACTCCCAGCCCCATCAACCCCGCGCCCACCAACACCATCCAAACCTTTCTCTGTTGCACGCCACGCAAGTGAATGATGAGCGACGTCGCGAGGATCAATACCGATGGAACATCAGTCATCACCTGGCCGCCGTACAGCACGAAAACCGGCGAGAAAACGATCAGCAACGCTGCCGTCGTCGCTGTGCGTAATGAGCCACTGATGTCACGCGCGAGAATCCAACACGCGATCACAGCAAACGGCGCTTGCGCTACGACGGCGTACTTGAATATCAAATACGCCTTATCCGGTTGGACGTTGAAGAGTCCGTGACCGATCAGGAATAAGAAGTGATTAGTGAAGATAAATAGATTCCGACCGAGGGCCATCGACGAGGGGTAACCATCAAGAGAGAGCATGGTGTAGTCCATGCCGTCCCAATCGCCGATAAACGGATCTACAAAATACAGAACGAGCGCGAGTGCGATGAGCGCGGGCGGCAGCCACCATCGCCATGCACGCCAAAACGCGGATGCAGTAGGAAGTTCCTGGCTTTCAGACGTGTTTGTCGTCAGGGGTGTTTGGGTCAACGAGTTGAGCTTCAACCGGAGCGTCCGGTCGCTTCACCATTTTTACCTTATTTCCCTGCGCATTGTACTCAACTTCGTCCATGATGTTGTAGATGAGGAGCACCCCTCGACCGGAAGTGCGAAACAGATTCGCGGGATCGCATGGATCAGGAATCTCGTGGACGTCGAAACCCTCGCCTTCGTCTTCGACAGTAAAACTCGCCTCTTTCGGCGACAACTCCGCGGTAATCTTCACCAACTTCGACAAATCGTTCTTGTTGCCGTGTTTGACTGCGTTAACAAACGCTTCGTCAAGTGCAATAAAAAGATTTGAACGTTCGGGACGAATCAAACCGAGCTTAGCGACGCGTTCCTGAAGAAACTCAAGCACGCCATTCATTAGTGACAGATCGCTGGGAAGTTCAAACTCAATCTTTTCGTGCACGTGAGTGAAGCTGCCGTTGTCGTCGCAGGTACGGAGTTTCTGCGAGAGTGTTTGTTCGACTATCTCGCGCAGTTCGTCGCGGTTGTAAGGAAGTCGCAGATAGTTTGCCGCGCCCATTTTGAAAGCCTTGATAACGCCTGCGCCCTGTTCACTGAGAGGAGTTACGAGATGCTTGCGGTGTAGCTCGCTGATTGGTTCGCCGTTAATTTCGGCTTCGGAGAGGTCGCTGATGATTAGATCGAAGCTATCGAGGTCGTCTCGACGAAGCGGCTTATCCCGTTCCCCCGTCACAACCACGTCGTGACCGAGCTAGCCGAGAGCCTGTTCAAGTTGAACACGCAACTCATCGTTATTATCTACGATGAGAATCCGGCGATTTTTCATTAAGCTCCAATCTATCTAACGAATGATTGAGGAGAGATACCGCGCTCTTCTGTACGAAAACCTTGCGCCTTGCGTTCGAAATATATCACGTACCTGATTGTGGATTAAGCGGGATTTGCAGGATGCTCGTAATCCTGCTAATCATGTGAATCCTGAATTCGTCCCCTAATGGCTAAACCGGGCAGACTACAAGCATTTCTTGAATACTCCGCGGCCAAATCGGTGCTGACCGGGTTTGGACTGCTGCCGGCTCCGGCTGCAATGGCGCTCGGGCGGGGCATGGGGAAAGTCGCTTACGCGATTGCCGGCGATCTCAGGCGCACGGGAGAGACTAATCTCCGTCTCGCTTTTCCTGAAAAGAGTGAGGAAGAACGCGGCCGGCTGTTGCGGGAATGCTTCGATAATCTCGGGCGTTTGCTTGGTTTTTTCAGCCAGTTTTCATCGCGATCGCGCGACGAGCTCAAACAACTCATCGACGTCGAGGGACTCGAAAATCTTGAAGCCGCGAAAGGTGTTCGTGGCAATCGCTTGATTCTATTCACGGGTCATATCGGCGGGTGGGAGTTAACCAGTTTTGGACTCGCCCTGTTCGATCATCCGATCACGTTCCTGGTGCGCCGGCTCGACAATCCGCGCATCGAGGAGCTAGTAGATCGCATTCGCAAAAAGTTCGGCAACAAGACAATCGACAAGCTCTCGGCGGCGCGGTCGATGCTGAAAATGCTTCGCTCTGGTGAAACTTCGATCGGTCTTCTTACCGATCTAAACACACTCGACGACGAAGCGATTTTTGTCGATTTTTTTGGAGTTCCAGCCGCGACTACGTTTCTCGTTGCCAAGCTCGCGGTGCGAACAAACACTCCGCTCGTTCCTATATTTGCGCCATGGATTGAAGAAAAGGGCAAGTATTTGCTGATGGTCGAACCGCCGATTCCGCCTGAAAACACGGGCAATGAAGAGGCTGACGTGCGAAGTTTGACGATGAAACTGACGCAGCACATCGAGAATCGGATCAGACAATATCCCGGCCAGTGGCTGTGGATTCACAAACGTTGGAAAACTCGTCCGCCCGGGGAACCGAAGATTTATTAGCCACTGATTCACGGATGAACACTGCTTTGCAAATGACGCGGGTCGCTCGGGCGTATGAATTTGCCGACCTCTCGGACTATTCCTTTGTAGAACGGTTGAAGATTCGCGCCGCGGACCTCGTGTTTTTTCTTCTCATCAACTTGATCGGATTGACGGCGCGTTTCGAAGTCATCAATTGGGAGAACCACGAGAAAGCTGTAGAGAATGGCGGCCTGCCGATTTACGTCTTCTGGCATGACCGCATTTTTCTGACCACGTATTGGTGGCGCAAACGCCGGATCGTGGTCATGACGTCAAAGAGTTTTGACGGCGAGTACATTGCGCGATTTATTCAGCGTTTTGGTTACGGAGCTGTGCGAGGTTCGAGCACGCGTGGCGCCGTTGGCGCGGTTGTTGAAATGGCGCGCTTGATGCGCGAGGGCTGCACCACTGCATTCACAATCGACGGTCCGAAGGGTCCGCGTTATGTCGCGAAGATGGGCGCTGTGTTGCTGGCGAAAAAGTCGGGACAGCCGATCATGCCAGTCACGATGTCGGTCGACCGTTATTGGACAACGCCGAGTTGGGATAAATTTCAGATCCCGAAGCCATTTACACGCGCTCGCGTCTACGTAGCACCGCCAATCTACGTTCCTCGCGACGCGGATGACGAGGTTTTGGCAGCAAAACGCGACGAATTGCAGCAAACTCTGGACGACTTGAATCATCAGAGCGAAGAGTGGCGCCGATCTCTCCGTTAGAATCTGTGTAATCTGTGGATGAAAGGCTCTTAATAATGAGATTGATTATTGCTTTCGCACTTTGTCTAGCTTCTG
>DATEIS010000543.1:0-3708 GCA_035278765.1 Pyrinomonadaceae bacterium
CATCCTCGCTCAGCAAATCCACATCCCAAACCACGAGCGTCCCGGCTGCGAAGTAATCAGCGCGCTTTTGTGCCATCCGGCGTTCCGCACGCGGACCATAATCGCCTTCGCTGCGAACTTCAACCGCGAACACTGGTGCGCCTTGGTAGAACTTCATTCCGGAGCCCGCTCCGACGCAGAATGCCGCGTCAGGACTGAAAGATTTACGATGAGGAAGGTTTACGACGAAAGCTTTGTTATCGCCGACAGCACGCCCAAACTTCCGGCGTTTGCTGTATTCAAATAGTGAGGAAAGTACGACGTCTCCCGCATAGCCCGGGAGAATGCCAGTTGGAGACATGAGGATTATTTCTCCGTTGACGAGCTCAGCCTTGCCCTCGACCTTGTAGAGATCTTCAATTGTGGCTTCGACTTTAGTGCTCATAGGTGTCTGTGAGTGTTGTAACAAAGTGCGAGGGTTATAAGTCTCGCTAGTAACTCAAACAATCGCTAACCACCAATAAAGCTCATCGTTCGTGAGGGGGCGACGAAACTGGGGTCGTTGATGAAGTGTCGGGGTTCCTTCTTCATTATCACTGAATGAATGTATTCGACAATCTCGTCTCGCGATGCGCCACTGCGAACGACATCACGCAGCGAGTGCTCGACCGTAGAAAACAAACATGTGCGAATCTGACCATCAGCAGTCAATCGTATCCGCGAACAAGCGCCGCAGAACGGCTCCGTAACAGGCGCGATGATGCCAACCTCTCCGGGTGCTCCATCGGCAAAACGATACCGAGACGAGGTATCTGAACCTCGGGCAACCTCGACTCGCACAAGTGGAAAGCGCTCGCTGATCCGCTCTCGAATCTCTTTGCCTGACACAACGTCTTCGCGTGACCATTCATGCCCTGAGTCGAGCGGCATGAATTCGATAAACCGCATCTTCACGTCGTACTCACGCGCAAACGCAGCGAAGTCGGCAACCTCGTCTTCGTTATGGCCGCGAACGATGACGGCATTGATCTTTATCGGCTCGAGTCCCGCTTTCTTAGCCGCGTCAATTCCGGCAAGCACTTTATCCAACACATCAACGCCGGTCATGCGTTTGAACACATCTCGTTTCAAACTGTCGAGACTAATCGTGACGCGGTCAAGCCCGGCATCTTTCAAACTCTGCGCTCGGTCCGGGAGGTAGTAGCCATTGGTTGTAAGCGCCAGGTCGCGAAGACCGGAACTCTTCAACCTCGTAAGCTTTCGGATAATCGTTTCGATATCGCGGCGCAACATGGGTTCGCCGCCGGTAAGCCGGAGCTTTTCGATGCCCAACGACACGAAAATCTCGCAAACGTAATCGATCTCTTCGTACGAAAGCATCTGCTCTTTCGGCGCAATCGGCGGTTCGCCATGCGGCAGACAGTAGAAACAGCGGAAGTTACAACGGTCCGTCAGCGACACACGGAGGTCGCGAATCGGGCGGTTGTAAGAATCCCTTAACAAATCCATTGGGCTAATGATACGGGTTTAGGCGTTGAGGACCAAGTTCGTCATAAAAATCGAGGCGGGAAAGGGCCGCGAGCTCTCGGGGTGCCTGAGGGTGCGTTTCAGGACGAAATCAAAAAGCAGCGGATTATAGTCGTAGATTTCTTTCAAAGACTCCGCTTCGGAGCTGTTGATGTAACCCTGTTTTACGAGTGGACGCGTTCTGATCAGTAGATTTACCGCCGGCAACGGGTAGTCACTGCCGTTCACAAGCCGCTCGTGCAGATCCTCCCGCGCAAGCATCGTGCGCAGAGGCTTTCCGGAACGGTTGAACTGCGTCATCGCCGAGAGTTCGCCAAACAATAGCCCTTCGTATCGCTTCTCATCCATCAAACGAAGAAAGAGATCGAAGTTGTCGAGCTGCTTTCGGTCTCGGCTATCGAGGTCTTCGTTTGTTCCGAGTCCGGCACAGTGCGCAACAATCACTTTCACGCCGTGGTCCAACGCTCGTCGCAGCAACAAAGGATTGCCAAGCTTCTGATCCTCTTCCGCCTCGA
This sequence comes from Pyrinomonadaceae bacterium, assembly GCA_035278765.1. Taxonomy (GTDB): domain Bacteria; phylum Acidobacteriota; class Blastocatellia; order Pyrinomonadales; family Pyrinomonadaceae; genus PSRF01. The sequence continues at coordinate 2,022 of DATEIS010000543.1, forward strand.
CTGCTTTTTCTTCACCGCCATGCGAGAGCAGGATTAGATCGAGATCCTTCATCTTCTGATAAAACGGGTCGCACTTCGGATCCGAGGGATCGATTCCCATCGCATTGGGCAGCCACTTCACTATGCGCGCGCCGCGTCGCGCCCACTTCTCGAGCTCTTCAAGCGCATCGGACCTGTAAGGGTTGACGGAAATATTAGGTACAAACAAGTCCGGATATCGCTCGGCCAGTTCAAAAACATACTCGTTCGGAACATAAAACTCAGTCTTCTCGAGATTGACCGTTCCATCTTTCCGATAGTTCTTATCGAACGCGAGCAGACGATGTTTGCCATGCTCCTTGATGCTCCTCACGAGATCGGCCAGCCTGGCAGCGGCCTGCGGATCAGCTTTGTCTTCATCAGACACACCCGCCGAACTCATGTAGACCTTCAGTTTCAGACGATGAAATGGATGACGCCACGTCAGCATCTTCGGATTGACAAAGGCTTTAGTGCCGCCTACACCGAGCCCGGCGATGTGAACGTGATGATCGATCAGTTTTTCAGGATCGATGTCGTCAAAAGCACGCTTGACGAGGTCGGATGACTTCGTGCTGAGTTTGGAATTCAATTCTTCCGGTTGTTTTGTGAAGGCGCCGCCAATGGAGTGAATCAGACACATTTGTTACGACAAACATATCATCGTACCAAGCATTGTTGCCACGAGCTCACGTCTTCCTTCGTGGTCCAATCCAAACACATCGGCGCGAACAACGGTGAGCGTCTTTCCTGCCTTAACGACTTCGGCGACGGCTAAAAACTTTACGCCCTTCGCTGGTCGCAGCAGATTGACTTTGAACTCAACACTCAAGACCTCGGAGTTCGGCGGCATCAGACTGTAAGCCGCGTAGCCACAAGCCGAATCGGCGATTGTCGTCACAATGCCCGCGTGCAGATAACCATGCTGCTGGGCCAAGTCGGCACGATACGGGAGGGTTATCTCAATAATACCCGGCTCAACTCGGCTCAATTCAGCGCCGATGAGACCCATGATCGTTTGTTTGGTGAAGCTTTGCTTGATCTCTTCCGCGAAAGAGGGATTACGAGGTTGATGTGGCATCTGTGTAATCTGTGGATAAAGCTCGCGCATTGCGCTGGAGGCCGGAAAGTTTCGTACGCTTCATCGCGCTGCCGCGGAAACGGGCCGCATAGGCTTCCGGCGTAAGTTCCATAATCTCGCGAAGATCGGTATCAACATTTCCTTCCCGTGGTCCAAACCGAGTTTCAGCAGTCGCTTCCTCAAATCGATTCCACGGGCAAACATCCTGGCAGATGTCGCAGCCATACAACCAGCCGGAAAGATTACTCTGAATTTCACTGGGCAATTCAGGCGCACGCAGCTCGATCGTCGCGTAGGAGATACACTTGTTTGAATCGACGACGTAAGGTTCCGTAATCGCCGCAGTCGGACACGCATCGATGCAAAGCGTGCACGTCCCACAGTGATCCTCCATCGGCTCGATATCGTGATCGAAGTCCAGGTTAAGAAACAACTCGCCGATGAAAACCCACGAACCGTATTCAGGAGTTATCACATTGGAGTGTTTACCGAGCCAACCCAATCCGGCACGCACGGCCCACGCCTTGTCCATCGTCGGTTGAATATCGACACAGATCTTTCCCTCGGCTCGCGGTTCCTGTTCCTTGA
>DATEIS010000544.1:0-3355 GCA_035278765.1 Pyrinomonadaceae bacterium
GGCAATCCTTGTCAGCGATTCTGTCCTGCGGCTGTCTATGAAATGGTTGAGGACGGTGGAAACGGAAAGCGGCGCCTGCAGATCAACTTCTCAAACTGCGTGCACTGCAAGACCTGCGACATCATGGACCCCTACCAGATCATCAACTGGGTGACGCCGGAAGGTGGCGGTGGTCCAGACTACAAGGGCATGTAATTCACAGATTACGCAGATTTTTTTAAAATCATCTGTGTAATCTATGGATTACTCTGCCGGGCTCTTGCTATCCGGCTTAATATCAAAGTGCACGCGGCCGCGCATCACCTCTTCCAACGCAATACGCGTCGGCTTGTGCTTCTGAGGATCGATCTCAATCCGTGGGTTCGCGCCGCGCTGCAATTGCTTGCTGCGCTTTGCGGCGAGGATTATCAGACGGTACTTCGAATCAACTTCCTGCCCGTTCGTTCCTTCAACTTCACTCTCAACTAACTCTGTCGGTGTAGGCACTCGATTGCTCCTTCGGCTATGAAACTATGATTGTTGAAACTTTTGAATAACTTCCCGGACAAGACCTTCCTGGCGCATGCAACGGGCCCGCTCGGCATAAATGATCGACGCTAGCTGTCCGGCGGCTCTCTCGATCTCGTCGTTAATGATTACGTAGTCAAAAGAAGAGTACTGCTTTAACTCTTCCGGCGCATTTCGCAAGCGCACCTCAAGCTCTTCAGGCGAGTCTGTGCCTCTCGCAATTAATCTCTGCTTTAGAACCTCGTATGACGGCGGCAAGATAAAGACGCTCACCGAATCCATCAACAACTGCCGCACACTCGCTGCACCCTGCACGTCGACTTCCAGAACAATGTCCACGCCGGCGCCAGTCTCTTCAATGATCTGCCGCCTTGAAGTCCCGTAAAAATTGCCGTGCACGCAGGCCGATTCCAAAAACTCGCCCGCGGCAGCCATCTCGTCGAACGTCTCGCGACTAATAAAGAAATACTCGCGGCCATGTGTCTCGTTCGGACGTGGCGCACGAGTAGTGAACGAGACAGAATAACTAAGATTTTCGACACAATCCAGCACGTGGCGGATGATTGTGCCTTTACCGCCGCCTGACGGCGAGCTGACGACGAAGAGTGTGCCTCGAGGGGAAGGGTGGCTGATTGGACCAGCCAACTGTAATTCTTTCACTTTACTCGACATTCTGAACCTGTTCGCGAAGTTTCTCCACTTCTGCTTTGATCGCCAGACCGGCTTCTTTAATTGCCAGGTCCGTAGATTTGGAAAGCGTAGTATTTGCCTCGCGGTTGAGCTCCTGCAGCAGAAAGTCGAGCATTTTTCCTGCATCGCCCGGAGCATCAAGCGCTTCCTGAAACTGAGAAAGGTGACTGCGCAGCCGCACCATTTCTTCACTCACGTCGCTGCGATCGGCGAGATAAGCAACTTCCTGGGCCAATCGAACGGGATCTATTTCGATAACCTGTCCACCGCGATTCAGCAGTTCACCAATACGTTTTTGCAAACGCAGACGATAGGCGTCCGCGAGTCCTGCTGCCGAGGCCTCAATAATTGGAACGAGCGCCTCGATCTTCTGCACACGTTCACGTAGTTCCTTCTTAAGCGCTTCGCCTTCCTGCTCCCGCATTTTTTCAAGTTCGTCGAGGGCCTGGTCCAAAGCCCGTTCGAGTGCGCCGATGATTCTGTCGTCAATCCCGTTGCGAGCGGGCTGAAGCGCGCCGGGAATTCGCGCGATCACGTTGATGTCGAGTTCACCGCCAATATCGAAATCCTGCTGAAGCTGTTTCAGCGCACTGACGTAACCGGCGATGAGCGGCCGGTTGATCTCATAAGCAATTTGCGCGGCGCGTTCCATGCTCACCGTGACATCGACGCGACCGCGCGATAGTCGTGAGGTGATGCGTTTCTTTATTGATGGCTCGAGTGAACCGAGTTCGGAGCCGACGCGCAGGTGTATGTCGAGAAATCGATTGTTGACGGTTTTAAGATCGACGGAGACGGAGAAATCATCACCCGCCACCATCGCCTTGCCGTATCCGGTCATTGATTTCATGATCACTCCATCCACAGATTACACAGATTAAATCTGCGCCATGTGGGTAATCTGTGGAACCTCTTCTTCCTCGTCCGCAAATTGTAGCTCATACAGTTTCTTGTATTGCCCGCTATGGGCCAACAGTTCTGAGTGAGTTCCCGTTTCGATAATCCGGCCTGCTTCCATTACTACGATCTTGTTTGCCCGGCGCACTGTCGATAGACGGTGAGCAATCACGAGGGTCGTGCGATCGCGTACCAGGTTGTTGATTGCTCTTTGAACCAGGCGCTCCGATTCCGCGTCGAGCGCCGACGTAGCCTCATCCAGGATCAGGACAGGCGCGTTAACCAGGATTGCACGGGCGATAGCGAGCCGCTGGCGTTGGCCGCCGGAAAGAAAGATTCCGCGCTCGCCGACAATCGTATCGTAACCATCGGGTAATTCGCGAATAAAGTCGTGCGCAAATGCAATTAATGCGGCCTCTTCGATCTCCTTGTCGCTTGCTTCGGGTTTGCCGTAAGCGATGTTATGGCGAACAGTATCGTTGAAGAGCACTGTCTCCTGTGTGACGAGAGCGATCTGTTTTCTAAGACTCGCGATCGTTGTTTCTCGAATATCCATGCCATCCCAGAGAACTGCTCCCGAGCTGGGATCGTGAAAACGAGGTAGAAGTTTCGTGAGAGTAGACTTTCCACCACCGGACTCACCCACCAACGCCACCATCGTCCCCGCTGGTATCTTCAAACTCACGTCACGCAAAACAGAGCGCGATTCATTTGCATAGCCAAACGAAACGTTCCTGAGCTCGATCTCTTTTGCGAGCGTAGGCAGTTCGCGTGCGTCTGGCTTTTCCTGAATCGCTGCGTGCTCGTCCATCACTTCCCAAACGTGATGCGCCGCAGCCAGTGCCTGTTCCAGGCTGTTTTGCAATCGCGAAAGCTTGCGCATCGGATCGTAGCTGCGAAACAGAACGAAGAGGAAATTGAGGAACTGCGCCGTGTTCATGTTTCCGGCCATGATTTCACGCTGGCCAAAGAACAGCATCAAGACGACGAAGACAATGCCGATCATTTCGATCGTCGGCGGTGAAGCACCAGCGATGCTCGCGCTGCGAAGGTTTGCTCTCACGATCCTCTTCGCCACGTCAGTGAACCGTTTAGCCTCGCGCTTCTCAGCACGATACGCCTTCACGATCCCCTGGTTTGCAAGCGCTTCCTGTGCAGTGTCAGTCAGTTCCTTGCTGCCTTCAAAACTCTCGCGCGCGAGATTTCGCAATGCCCGACCAAACTTCGCAGTGAGGATTGCGATCACCGGTGCAATTGTCAG
>DATEIS010000545.1:0-3949 GCA_035278765.1 Pyrinomonadaceae bacterium
ACTGGCACCGGGTCGCCGTTCTTAAAATGTTCGACAATCATGTAAAGCAAACTAGTTACCTCCCAGTTGCACCTAACTGGTCCGAGCTTAAGCGATGTTAATCTTAATCATTTTTGTTTCGATACTGTTTGCCGGCGGCGAGAGGGCTGAAGTTTTTAGTCCGCAAACGCCAACGCCATATCCAACACCGAGCTATGATCCGGCCAGTTACCTTCCCGCGGTTCGAGCAGGAAAGACAGTAACAGTAAGAGGCGCAAATCTCGCCGACCAAATCCAGGCCGCTCAAGACGATCCATCAGTGACAACCGTACGAATCGAAGGTGGCGGATCGATCGCGAAGCAAGTCACACTTCGCAAGCATACCGTCTTCGACAGTTCAACTTATTCGTGCGACATGCAGGGTATAACCGATCAGGGCCAGTTTCTGGTTGCCGACGGCGTGCGTGTCGAAGGCACATGGCGAATGCCAAGAGAGCTGCTCGATTACTTCAAGTTTGGCAATGGTAGAAACTGGCAGGATCCGTACTTGTTGAAGGTCCAGGCTCTCACAGCAGAGCAACTAGCCGGAACCGGAACGACTCTTTTAGAACCCACATTCGCCAACGGCGTTCATCCCGCAATCGAAGTCTTTCAAGCGCTCGGCGACTCAGTTGGATCACACACAGGCGCAGCTCGCGACATCGCGGTGATCGGCTTTCACATCAAAGGTCGACAGACAGTTTATGACGGTGGCGTGCGAGCTTCAATTCTGCTTGGCAATTGCACCAAATGCACAGTTCAGAATAACTATCTCGAAGACACCGGCTCAATCGGGGTCACTTTCGGCGGTTCGGCCCTCGAGAAAAACAATTACTCAAATAACGGGTTGATCTGGCACAACGTCGCCTCGGGAGTCGCGGCCGCTAACTTTGCCGCGGTCAACTCAGAGAATTTACTTTTCATCGAGAATTACGTCCGTCGTCCCGGTCATCATAATCCGAGGTTCGGCGGCGGCGTTTGTGGATTCGATCTCGAGACTAATACCGCTGCCGATCACAGTAAAAACATCGGTGTCTATAACAACTTGTTTGACTACGAAGACGCGGCGCTCGAATCGGCGGGTAATGCCTTATGCCTGCAGGATCCTTATCAAGGTCCAAACCACGGCAAGGTCACAGCTGCAAACAATGTCGCAATCGGAGGCCGGAGCGAGCACTCGAATCATCGATACATGTCGAACGGAATATTTCTGGTTGGACTGAAGAAATGTGAGATCGTCAATAATTACGTTTTCAGGACCGGCCAGAATGCGTTGCAAGCCTATGCACTCGACGGCTGTCTGATTCAGGACAACATGTTCGAGTCGACCGGCGGTGGCGGCAATTCCACCATAATGCTCACAGGCGTTATCAACACGATCTTTCGTCGAAACCACTTCGTCTCAAGACCGGGTGTCACAATCAATACTCAAGCCGGAATCATAGACAAGTGCGGTAAAGGAAATATCTTCGAAAACAATCGGGATAACCCTGTTAGCAACTTGCCTGACGCAAAATGCTAGTAAGCCACACAAAGAGGCACAAAAGTTAAGAAAATATTTGTGCTTATGTGCCTCTTTGTGGCTAAAACCTTCGTGGCAAAAGCTCACTGACCAATCCACAACACTATGATCTGTCGTGCTGTAGCATCAGCAGTGGTCCAATTAATTGTTTGTCCATCGGAATCGAAGCTGACGTGATCCGCTGCCGCGTTCACCGTTGGTGAAGCGCTTTCTGTCATCAGCTTTATCAACTTCGTGGAATCGTGATTGCGCCATGCCACCGTCGGGCTGACGTTGTCAGTCTCCCCGATCCAGAAGCTTGCACGCTCACTTGTTCCGGTGGCCCAACCGAAACTCACGCGAGCATGCGCCTGCGCTGCGTCATTGTTCGCCGAGATGTCGTTGGCCGATATCATGATCGACGCTTTGGGCGTGAAGCCTGCGCCAGTCAATGACTGATTGCCGGTTGAAGTCGCCTGGCTAAATGAACTGACCTTGAACTGTGGGCCACGCAGCGCAAGGTAGTAAAAGATGTCTGACGATCCTCCAGCAGCCGTGTAGTTCAACGTAAACCCATCTGAATCAAACGAAACAAAGTCGGCTTCCGTGAACGTTGTCGTGGTGCTCAGGACGCGTTGCGTTGATTGCCGCCGTTTTGCGACTTGCGGATTGCTGTTGTTCAGATTGCGCCATGCCACCATGCCACGCGCACTCGAACTGGTCGCAAACCCAAAAAGTCCGTTGCCGTTTGTTGATTGATCGAGCGGTGTAGTGGAAAACTTGCCCGCCCAGGTAATCAATGCAGTCGGCTGAAAACCTACGCCGGTGTACGCCTGGTTTCCTGTGGTCAACTTAGCGGTTCCGATGCCGGTTTTATAGTTTGTGAGTCCGGATCCGCCGAGGGCTAGATACTGAATCTTCGCCTGGCTCGACGTTACCCAGTTGATCGTGAAACCGTCCGAATCCATCGACACGAAATCAGCACGCGAACTGCCGCTCGGCGTGTAGATGCAATATGTATCCTGGTTCCACGCTGCGTTGCCAGAAGTGCTTTGGTTATGGCCCGAATAGTTCCCCGAACTCTTGCGATCGCTCGCCGAAATGCCGACGCCAAAACCTATGACTGAATCGGACTGTGAGCCATCAGCGCCTCCCATGTTGTAACGGAATAACACCACTTTTGGTTGGAATCCGACGCCTGTGATGGATTGGTTTCCTGTGCTGCCATTACCAACAAACGAGCCCGCCTTTGCTGAAAGCGTTCCGCCTCCGCCACCGTTCCAGTCTCCGGTGACTGCTTTGAACGTCGCCGTCGCATAAGCATTACTGCTGGCGCCGATCTTGGTCGAGAGAGTTGTGATATCCGCGCCGCGATCCGTGCCGTCAGACGCTTCGCGTGATTGCCCGGCGCGATACAACCCGCTCGTCAACTCGAAATCTTCATTCGCGACGTCGTTAAAGCCGAAGCCGGAGGCACTCGTTTCCGAAAAAGTTCCTGTCGGGTAGTTGCTAGTATTCTGATTCTGAAACGTGTTGTTAACTGCACTGTAGTTTCCAGCGCCATTGCACCAGTTGTTCAATGCAGTCGTTCCGGTTCCAGTCGATCCTTCGCCGAAGAAACCTCCGAAGTCTGTGTCGAGTGCGAAGAGGTTGTTTTCGGCTTTGTAGCCGATCCAGTCGCCACTCGTGTTGTTTACGAACGCGATGATGCTCGCGATCCGTTTGGTCGAGTAAGCGGTGTTGTGCTGGAACCAGATGTCCGTGCCGTGTGTGGTGTTCGAATTCCCCATGAAGAGAGCGAGTTTATTCGTGTCGCCAGGGTTTCCTGTTTGAAGTCCCAACCCGCCGAATTGATATGCCGGTTGTATCAGGTTGTGCTTGAGTACAACCGAAGACATCGCGACGCTCGTGCCGCTGTCATCAGGGGTGAGGTACTTCACGAACTGATTGAAGCGCCGGAACCAGTTGTATTGAAACGTCGTGTTCTTGATCGTCGCAGTCGAGAGGACGCCGTTTTCACTGCGAATGGTCAGTACCAGGCCAGTGCCGTCCTGGCCCATGGTCCATGTTCCGTCGAAGATGTTGCCTTCGATCAGGTTTGCCGTTCCGTGAAGGTACTTCAACTCGAAGTTGTTTTTGAAACCAGTCCACGGCGTGTAGAGAGTTGCTGAAACACCGGACTGGTTAGCGCTGAACGCCTGTTCAATCGTCAACGTGTTTGCGGTTGGAGCGCTGGAGACTGTGCGGATCTCGCCTGACTGTGGTCCGGAAGTGAGCTTCAGCACTCGGATCGTCGTGTTTGGTGCAACCGGTTGACCGTGACTGTTGCAGGTGACTGTCGTACCACTCGAAGAAAGCGAGCACGCGAGATTCGTCGTTCCCTGTACGTCGCTGGTGTCGAATACTGACGGATTCCAGGGATTGTACTTT
>DATEIS010000546.1:0-23503 GCA_035278765.1 Pyrinomonadaceae bacterium
GAGTGGCAAGCTTTTGAGTGAAGTTGCGTTGCCGGGAATCGGTTCGGCTGAAGGTTTTGGCGGTAAGCCCAGCGATAAAGAAACGTTTTACTCGTTCACCGGTTTCACCACGCCAACCACGATCTATCGTTACGACATGACCACTGGCAAGAGCACGATCTTTCGTCAGCCCAAAGTCGATTTTAATTCTGCCGACTACGAAACGAAGCAGGTTTTCTACACAAGTAAAGACGGCACGAAAGTGCCGATGTTCATCACGCACAAGAAGGGTCTGAAACTCGACGGCAACAATCCCACTTACTTGTATGGTTACGGTGGTTTCAGCATCTCGCTGCCGCCGGCGTTCTCAGTCGGGAATCTCGTGTGGATGGAGATGGGCGGTGTTTATGCGCAGCCAAATCTTCGCGGCGGCGGTGAGTATGGTGAAGAGTGGCATCAGGCGGGCATGAAGCTCAAGAAGCAAAATGTATTTGACGACTTCATCGCCGCCGCGCAGTGGTTAATCGACAATAAGTACACGTCGACACCGAAGCTTGCGATTGGTGGTGGCAGTAACGGTGGTCTACTTGTAGGTGCGGCGATGACGCAGCGTCCCGATCTATTTGGCGCAGCGTTGCCGGCAGTCGGCGTGATGGACATGCTGCGGTTTCAGAAGTTCACGATTGGTTGGGCGTGGGTTTCCGATTATGGTTCATCAGAGAATCCCGAAGACTTCAAAGCGTTGTATGCCTATTCGCCGCTGCACAATATCAAGCCGGGCACATCGTATCCGCCGACAATGGTCACGACAGCGGATCACGACGATCGCGTCTGGCCGGGCCACAGTTTCAAGTTTGCGGCAGCCCTTCAGGCCGCGCAGGGAGGCAATGCCCCGATTCTGATCCGCATTGAAACTAAGGCCGGCCACGGTGCAGGAAAACCAACCTCAAAGATCATCGAGGAGAGCGCGGATCGCTGGGCCTTCCTCGTTAAGACCCTAAACATGTAGCCACAAAAGGCACATAAAGCACAAAAGGCACAAAGAAGAAAGCTTAGTAATTTCTTTTATGTGCCTTTTGTGCTTTATGTGCCTTTTGTGGCTCTTATTGAGACCACGGGGCGGGCTTGCGGACCCAGCGGAAGCCTCGCATCTTTTCCTGTAGCTCTGGTGGCAACGGACCGGCATCGCTCGCTTCGGTGTTTGATTGCACGTGCGAGAGTTTTCTCATGCCGGGGATGATGGTGCTCACGTCGTCGTTGCCAAGGATGAAACGTAACGCGAGTTCGGGCATCGTGATCTTCGTGCCACGCTCGCGATTCCATTCCTCAAGCGTCTTCTTCACTGCGTCCGCTCGCTCGACACTCGGAATCAGGTTTTCAGGAACAAAGTAAGTATTGCGCCAGTCGCCTTCGGGCCACTTGCTGTCTTTTGTCAGCGTTCCCGTCAACGTACCTTCGTCAAACGGCACGCGCGCGATTACGGCCACATCCATTTCGCGACACGCGGGGAACAATTCGTCTTCAGGATTCTGATCGAAGATGTTGTAGATCACCTGCACTGCGTCGATCTGACCGCTACGAACTGCGCGCACTCCGTTCCACGGCTCCCAGCGATTAATGCTGATTCCGATCGCATTGATCAGTTTCTGACTGCGCATGTCGTCGAGTCGATAGATCCAACGATCGTCGCGCATCCACTCGTCGTTCCAGGTGTGGAACTGCATCAAGTCAAGCTGGTCCAATCCCGAGTTTTCAAGACTGCGATGAACGTACTCCTCGACATGGTCCGGTGGATACGATTCCATCAGCTTTGAATCAGCGAGGGCGGGCCACTGTAAATTCTTCGGCGGGATCTTGCTGGCGGTGTAGAGACGCTTTCCCGGATTGGAGCGCACGGTCTGGCCCAACAGACCCTCGCTGCGTCCATTGCCGTAAGCATATGCAGTGTCGAAGAAGTTGCAGCCACGATCGACCGAGGCTTGCAACGATTGCAACGATTCATCGTCGTTGGAGTTGGTCCAACCAGCCATACCCCACATGCCATAACCGATTTCACTGACTTCCCAGCCAGTACGTCCGAAGCGCCTGAGTTTCATATAAATCAGTGTAATCTGTGGACGGCTTTGCAAACAACTACGCCTCGAAACCCGCAATGGGACTCGAGGCGCAGGGGATGAATCTGAAATTGATCTTAGTTGCTGCTGCCGGTTGTGGATGCACCACCGTTGGTGATCACGATGTCTTTGTCGGAGCCATTGAAGGTCACGCCGGTTAGATTCGTCTCTTCGCCATTCACAGTCGAGCGAAGCTGAAAGTCATTTGCTTTCTTCTCACGCTGTTCGAGCTTGGCCATTGCCGTAACAACAGTTTTGCCATTCTTCGCGATCGTGAGCTGACCGGTTTCATCATCAAACTTGACGTCGTAGGTACCTTTCTTTACGACCGTGCCATTTACTTTCATGTCGTTCTCGAAAGTCACCTTGTGCTTTTGCACTTTGGCGAACGCAACAATGCCTGTCAGAGCGCCCACCATTAGAACCGCCACTATCCTGTTTACCATTGACTTCATCACTACTCTCCTTGCTGTATCGTTGAATTCTCTCTTAGTTGATTGCTCTCTCTGCGACTAAACACCACTCGCAGTTGCCTTATGACAAAAACTTCTTCTCGATAAACGTTGCGTCACAATATTCATTAACAATTCAATTTTTTGTTCGCAGTTCATCGAGGTTCTGTCTACCACCGCGCTTGGTACGCCACTCAGTTTGGAAAGGTTCCATCTTTACTGTCTCTATACAAATCTTTACATTCCCTTACAGTTTTTTCGTAGTTGTTTTGCTAGACTGCGCTCACCCTGTACTAAATCACATACATGTGAAGGAGATCTTGAATGAGAAAGTTGGTTTATGCTTTTGGCCTGACAAGCGCACTTGTGTTTGCCCTGGCTGCGCAGGCTGCTGCGCCAAACTTCGCCGGAACCTGGACGCTTGATAAGAGCAAGAGCCAGGGTCTCAATCCACGTTGGCAAAATGCCGACAGTGTGACATGGAATGTCACTCAGACTGACAAAGAGATCACGATCGAAGAGAAGGTGACTGGTGGTGGCGGTCCTGGTGGCCCCGGCGGTCCTCCTCCGGGTGGTGCTCCTCAGGGCGGTGGCCCCGGTGGCGGTGGCGGTCGTGGAATGATGGGTGGTCCGCGAACTTACAACCTCGACGGTAGTGAGACTAGCGGAGACACGGGACGCGGAAAGTTCGTCCGCAAGGCGATCCTGTCGAGCGACGGTAAAACTCTTGAACTGACAAGCAAGTCGACGTTCACGGGACAGGATGGCAACGAGATGACGCTCACCTCGAGCGACAAGCTCAGTCTGTCAGCCGATGGCAAGACGTTGACCGTTGTCCGTCATTCTGAATCGCCGCGCGGTCCGCAGGATTCGACGCTCGTTTTCAACAAATAACGATCGGTCACAAAGAGGCACAAAGCACCAGCAGTCTGGAATTACCTTTTGTAAGTTTTGTGCCTTTTTGTGGCTACAACCAATCTCGCGTGACGTCGCACCAGAGCGCGAGGCCGCGCCACTCATTGAACCTCGCGTAGTAGCGTGCGATCTTCTGGTCCTTTGCCTTCCGGCCTTTGTTCCTGAGTTCAAAAAATCGTGCACGCGTCCAGGAGTCGAGCGCGAGTCCGTCGTAACGTCCCAACAGCTTCAAGAGGTTTTCGGCGGCATAATCTCCGACGCCCTTCACGCCTTTCATTTGCTTCAGGAGATCACGCGTAGGGAGTTCGCTGGAAAGCCATTCCTCGGCGTTCAGCTCGCCTGAAGCGACACGGTGCGCCAGTTCCTTGAGATAAGGCGCACGATAACCGGCTCGCACTTCGTCGACAAAAAACTTTAAGGGCATAGAAGCCATGACCTGAGCAGTCGGGAACGTCCGACGCCCGTCGTCCGTCTCGCGGCCAAGATTGTTGACGAGCCCATGCACCATCTTTAGCGTGAGCGCCCAGGAGCAGTTGGTTGTGCAGATCATCTTGACCAGATCTTCAAATACCGTCGGTGAGCGTAGCAGTCTTCCGGCACCCTGCTTTCCGATCCACGAAAACTCCGGATCAGCGGCAGTGGCCTGGTAGAACGGTTCCAGGTCGTCGTCGAGCCGGAGGATGTGGCGGGCGTCCCGCCGGACGATAGTCGGTATCGTTCTAACCGCGGGCCGAGTCGCCCTCACCCGGACATGGTTCTTGCGCTCGGTGAGAAAGACAGTCACCGGCGGTTCCTCGGCGCCGAGGTCGATGACGCGCGACAACTCCCATTTATCGGTATTGAGGCCAAACGGCGGCAATTGATACCAGCCGTGGCTGGCGACGGTTCGGCGGAAACTGAAGTTCGAAGGGGTGGGTATTTTTAGTTCCATTGGTGGTGAGCATTCTAGCAATTTGCGAGCTTGTATGGTTCACGTTCGGTCAAGCTGAGACTTGACACTTCGGCACTCTGGGAATAGACTGAGCGGACTTGAAAAAACAGTGTGTGGAAGGCTGCACTCCTCGGTTCCTAACACTTGGAACCTATGAGGAGAGTGAGGTCAACTACTAGACCTCCAGCAGTACCGGTGTCGTACGCACCGCTTCCGAAAACAAGTAAAGCCGGAGCTTTCCGGCGAAGGTTTGTCGCCCCACAGGGCAGCTAGCAGGGCACCCGGTGGGGCGAAACCGTATCTAGTCCACAGATTACGCACATTATTCTGAACTATTAATCTGCGTAATCTGTGGATTGCCTTTTACTTCACATAAATCGGGTTCGAGATTATCCAAAGCCGGTTCCCAAGCTGGGGCAGGTAGACCTCTGCGCGGTAAACGCCGGGCTCCACAATCCCGATTTCCCTGCTTGTAATCCCACTTTCATCCAGAAAAAGCGAGCCATCCTTATAAATCACGATTCGACCGGGAATTGGGGTCCGAATCTTTAGTTGCGCCGGCGCCTTTATCTCATCGCCTTGTATCGCCTGGGGTGCTTCGAAGGCAAAACCGGACGAATCGCCAAGAAAATCAAAACCGATAAAGCAATGACCCGCCCGTATCGCTTCGATCAAACTCGTCTCATCGATCGGTTTGTTCTCTTCGATCAATACGTGCAGCCGCACGAGGCGGAAGCTTACTTCGTAAGGATCGAGCTGAATCCCGAGCAGCTTCTTTCCCGAGCTCTCATTCAGACTGGCACCGATATTGGCGTGAGCGTCGTTGCCGCCCGTCGCCGTTAGTCTCGCCCGAGTTAATGCCTGGTCCCACTTTTTCAGATTCTCATCCGGTCGCTGGAAATAATGAGCGAAGATCAAATCCGGGTAAGCGCGTTGCGACCAGAGCACGTCGAAGAAAGCAACGACCGGATTGGCTTGTTTCGCATTCGTGAAGACGTTGTAAACCTCAACGCCGTTGATTCGAGCAGTGTCCCAGTTCTTGAACTCCTGCGGGTATGCAGCAATGGCGACGTCGCCCGGAAGAACGAGTGACCGATCGCCACTCTCACCGCTCACTTCATTCCCGTTGATAAAGAGCACTCCACCATGCATTCCCTTTAGCGTCATTGCCGCAGTGTCAAAATCTTTCTCGGTGTGCTCAGTCATGATCACAAAGTTCAACTGATTTGCTTGAGCCGCGGAGATTATCTCGCTGAATGTTCCGGCACTGTGACCGCCGAGAAACGAATGCACGTGGGCCACACCTTTGTATTCCTTGAATCCGTTAGGTTGAGCGGGCACGCGCTGCGAGTTGAGTTGTTGAATGGTGTTGCTTAGACGGCGGAGTTTGAACCGGCGATATGCAAATGGAATCTGCGAGACAAGCAGAAGGAAGAGAACGACCAGAAGAATGAACTTCTTCTTCAAGCGCATTAGTCGATGAAGTCCACGGACGCAATGTGCTGGGTGATGCTTCTGCCGAATTCCGCGACTTTGACGTGTTCCGGATGAACCGTATAAGCGTCGAGCGCCGCTCGATCCTCGAAGAGGGCCACGAGGCCCGTGTCATACGAGCGCGGCAGAAAGAGTGTGTCAGGGCCAACTGACAAACTCTGAATCTCGGGGATCAGACTTTTCAGATTACGTAACAGGTTCACGTGCTCTTCGCGTGCGAACTGTTCGACGTCGTCGCGGTATTTCCAGATAACAATATGTGTAAGCATAGCCACAGAATGCACAAAAGGCACAAAAAGCACAAAAGAATCTAAATCAGCCTCACAACCATTTTGTGACTTTTGTGGCTTTAGAAACTAAAGCGCACTCTCAAGTTGATGACGCGATTGCCGCCGGATCCACCACCGGGACCGAAGGAGAAGTTATTTGAACCGGAAGGAGATTTCAAGAAGAACGGTGAGGTCATGTTGCCGACGGGATTACCTTTGTTCGTTCGATTGAAGATATTGGTGGCATTTATCGAGAAGGTGATCGCATAAGGTCGCTGGACTGGCTGTTTTGCCGGGGCCTTTTGATCCTTAGTCGCGTCAGTTGTCTTTGGCGCGCCGGGTGGTGGCGCTTGGGGTTCGATCGCTTTTCCAAACTTGAACGTCTTGCCCATGCTCATGTTCACCGACACGAAGCCTGGTCCACGCCCAAAGTTTCGCGGAATGATCGTCTGTCCTGCTGAAGGTGTCGGATCGAAAGCGCCGAGTGGTGTAACGATAACTCCCGGCTCGCTCAGATCGCTGGCGAACGCAGGACGTTCGCTGAAGAAGGTGTCGCCGTTAGTGTCGCGGCCGGTGGTGATGTTGAACGGATAACCGGAGTTGGCAATCATAAACATGTTCAGGTTGATTCCACCCGGCGCCGCGTAACTGCCGCCACCATACAAAAAATTCAAACTACCAAACGGACTACGCGCGTACTCGTGACTAAAATCGTAAGCGTCGGAAGTCGACCCACTCTGACCACCATCAGTACTCCTGCTCTTGTTCAAGTTGTACCCACCCCAGAACTGAACCTTCTTGACGGTTCCATTGATGTTCACACTCAGCGTGTTTGATAACGCGCGACCCGTTGATTGATATTGCAGAATGTTGCCCGCATCAGCGCCGAGCGGACGCACACCGCTATTCGGCACGCCGGGAATAAACGTTCCACCAAGCGGCGCGTTGATATTGACCACACGCTGTGTGCGAGTAGCGCGGCTGTGCATGTACGTGAATGAGAGCTTCACGTTTGCCGGAAGAGATCGCTCAACGGTGAACATGAAGCGCACGTTCCGCCCTGTTTGCAGATCGTCGGATTTCACGCGACGTATCTGCGGCAGAGCGAAAGCATCGAGAGCTTCGATCGGTGGCACCACCGGAAACAGATCCAACACCAACGGATTAGTGACGAGAAACTGCTGTTGATTCGTTCCGTCAAAACGCGTGGCCGCTAGGGTAATGTCTTCAGAGGTGCGCCAGTAGAAAATTCCGAGACCTCCGCGAAAGACGGTCTTGGGTGGACCAGCGGGAGCCGGAGTAGCAGGTGCGGCGGGAGCAGGGCTGGCTGCGGCGGTGGCGCCCGCTGCCGGTGTTGTCGCAGGTTTTGGAGCAGGGGTAGTCGCAGTCTTCTTTTTTCCGAATACAGGTGACCATGCGAAGGCGATGCGTGGGGCGAAATTATAATTGCTGTCGATGTTGCTTTGGTTCTCGTAACGAAAGCCCGGCGAGAGGGTGAAGTTGGGCCGTACTTTCCATTCATCCTGCATGTAAACGGCAACGTCAGTCTGTTTCACGAGTGCTTCGGGATCTCCGCCGGCAATGGAAAACTGCGTGGCGCCGCCGCCGAGAAGGCGAATCGCAGCCGGACTCATTTCCGCACGCGCAAAGGCGAGCGTACGGCGGTATCGTTCCAGACTGCTCAACTCGTCGATCACAGGTTTATTATCGATCAGCACTACCTGATCGTTTTCGTCGAGTCGTGGGCCAGGACCACCCCCGAATGTCCAGGTGCCACCGAAGTTTCCCGGCGAAACACTGTCGACTTTCACATGACGCAAGCGCCCGCCTACCTTCAGAAAGTGATTGCCGTGGGTCCAGGAAGTGAAGTTAGTAAGCTCAAAACGGTCCGTTCTGTTTGACGTTGAGCCAACCTGCGAACCACCACCGTTGAACGAGTCGAGCACGTTGAGCGCAAACGCATCCAAAAGACTTGTCTGCCTGTTCTTTCCACTCGTGAATTGAAACCGTGTTTCGTTCACAGTCTTCTCATTGATGAGCGCGGTTTCCGTCAACTGTACGACGAGGTAGTCGCGCATTCCGCGATAGGCGCGGGTAGGTAAGGAGTAACCGCCGATGCCCTGCAAGTCCTGAGTCGTCCGGTTGTAATTAAACCGGCCCACGATCGTGTGCACCTTGTTGATTTTGAAATCGAAACGACCGTTGCCATAGTTGTTGACGTCGGGAGTGACGAACGATTCGTTCACTACCACCTGCTTTAACGTCACCGGATCGATTATCGTCGCATTGACGACCGAATTCGCATCGCTCGCATAGCGGCCGAAATAAATTGAGAACGACGCGCGCTTTGGAATTATTGGACCACTGATACTGAAGTTGTAAGCGCGCTGTTGATAAGGAGCACGCCTCGTGGTGAATGGATTACGCGAGTTCAGGCTCTCGTCGTTGAAGTCGAAAGAGAAGCTGCCGTGCCACTTGTCTGCGCCTGGTTGCGTGAAAATCTCAATGCCATTCCAACCCGGAAACTCGTTCTCGGCTGAGAATGGATTGTTATTTATACGAACTTCTCGAATCGCTTCTTTCGGAGGAATCTGTCCGTTCGAGAAACCATCGACCTTAATCTGCGCATTGCCACCTGCCTCGGGATCGGTTGGCCCGGCCATGGCTTGTAACGCCTGTGCGAGCGCCTGAGGATCGTTCGGCAGTGCTTCAAGCTCTCGGCCACGCAGCACGATGGCATTCTGGTTGTTGTCAGAATCAGTGCTGATGTTGCGGTCGTCAACGGTTACCTGCTGGTCCTCAAGGGCGACCTCGAGTTGGACATTAAGCGTTTTGAGATCACGTGCCTGAATCTCGACAGCTTTGTCTTCAAAGACAGTGAAACCCGGTGAGTCGATTCTGAGCTCATACTTCCCGGCTTCAACCCGTCGAAACTCATAGACGCCGGCTGAATTCGTGTTTGCAGTGGTGCTGACACCGCGCGCGTTGCGGAGCGTTACCTTGGCTCCAACGACGAGGCTGCCAAGCTGATCGGTAACCGTGCCTTTCAACGCACCGGTCGTCTGTTGGCCGAGTGCGGACGATGCAACGCTGCAAAATAGAACTGCTCCAAACAGAACTCTGATCAGCATCGGACGGTCCCTTTATCCTAAAGGAGGTGAGAAAACGTTAATTCATCCACGTTAGTGAATGAGGCAACCAAAAAGTTGCACGGACTTACACGTTAAGTTCTATTGAGAGTTGCAAAATTGCGGCTAACCTTCGCCGCGAACGGCTTTGAGGTCTCTTATCAGCTCGCTGATGGCATCTTCGGCATATAACACTTTACGCGCTCGCCAAACTACGCGCGGTGGCTTCAGCGTCTCCGGTGAACCCTTCACGATCACGAAAAGCTCTCCGTAAGGATAACGAGTATTAAGAATCGTGCGAAACTCGACCACGTTGAAAAAGATCACGTAGTCTGCCTCCGCCAACTCTTTTGCGGCAGCCAGACTCTTGTATTTGTGAATATATTTGTTCAGCTTGCCGGCAAGTTGAGAATAGACCCAACGGTAACGGCCCGTGGGCTTCGGATCAGCTTTCAAAACGTCGTCGATAATGGCGCGCTCGCGGTCAGCGGCATCAAGCACGCGCGACTTGAACACGACCAGCAACGCGCTGTGTTTGTCGCGTACTTCTTCCAACGAATTGTCGGCAGGCGCCTGGGCTGTCGCAGATAGACAGAGCACAAGCAGAAGCACGGTGGGGGTCAAAACCTTCATACTTCAAAACCTACTACTTACTACACAGACTTCGTAGCGCTCTTCGGAGGATGAGGCAAGGCTGCTACGTCGTCTTCGACGTCCGCTTGCTCGAGACCGAGGTGTGCGATTCCCTGGGCCGTCAGGGAGATGAAGTCGTTGCCCTCGGTTGTATGACGCACGAGTAGACGCTCTGTTTTCTCGAGGTCTTCCAGCGCCCTGACCATGTCGGCATTTGCGTAGGCGCTTGTGCTGTCAAAGAGTTCCTTCGCCAGGATCCGTGTCTGCTGTCGTTCCCTAATGAAGCCTAATACGTAGCGCTCGATCTGCTTTAACCGCTGTTTCTCCATCGTTTTACCCCAATTGACGAATTTGCGGGGGATGGATTTCGACAGATTATGCTCCTAATTGTAGTAAACTGTACACCTCACCGCCCCGCCAAAAGGAGAAAATTATGAGAAAGATTATCGGAGTGTGTCTGGGCGTAGCGGTGATGTGGTCAGTGGCTTTCGGCGCATCCGAAACTTTTGCCCTCGCTGATCGTGTGGGTGAGGGGAATGAGCGCAGTTTCTTTTTGCTGTCGACGTCGGCTGGTAGCTACGTCATCAGGCACGATGGCATGGGTGAGTACACGTCACCGGCAGGGCTGCGACGCGTTTTCATGTTGAAGGTTGGAGCGAAGGCGCGGATCGATCGTGTTTACTTTCTCGAGCATCAGCGCGACTTGTTCCTGATGTACGAAGTGCATGACGCGTCGTCGGAGTGGGCATACCTCGTGCGCATGGAGCAGACGAAGCGAAAGTCGCGATGGATCACTGAGATTGATGGCGTAGGTCTAGGTGCGCCGGTGATTCAGGGTGACATGATCGCGATTAGAGACGTTCAGTTTCGTGTAACCAACGGTCTTGTTGAACAGGATTAACAAGATTTTCAGGATTTGTTCTTCGCGGCCTGAGCTTTTGTGTGAGCCTTGAGATCCTTTATCGAGGTTTTGATCAACTTCTTCAACGTGGGCAGGTGAATGTCGGAGAGTCGCTTGATGTAGAGACACGACTTCCCGGTGCTGTGTTTACCGAGCTTCTCCATTAATTCGGTATGCTTCTCGAATCCCATCATGAGGTACAGCGTCAAATCCTTCTTGCGCGGTGAGAAGGCGGCGATGGGCCAATCGCCTGAGTGACCACTCGCATACTTGTAGCTCCAGTTCCCAAACCCGACGATGCTTGGTCCCCACATCTTCGGTTTGTCACCCGTAATCTCTTCCATCATCTTCAAGACCGTAAAACAATCCTCGCGCTTCTCAGCATCCGGAACGCGGTTCAGAAAATCCTTGACGCTCTCATTCGTCGGTTTCGTCTTCGCTTCAGCCATCTGTCACTCCTAACGTGTGGTCGGATATTTGATCCCCAACTGCTCGAGATACGTGTCGTACTTCGACGGGTCGTAATAAAACTTCCTCATTCGCTCGCGATAAGTGTCCATCGTCCGTTGGTTCAACCACGTGGGCGGTTTGTCGTCCGGACCGATCAACGGTTGATACTTCGTGTCCTTCGTCTGCACGTCGCGAAAATACTTCCACGACTCGGACACGAGCTCGGGCTTCGTCAACAGGTCGATTACCGTCATTGCGACCACCTTCGCGCCCGCAGTCACACCTTTGTGTGCAATCGGAGTCGCCATCGCGATCGCGTCGGTCCAATTGTGACCCGGCAATCCCGGAATGTTCGACGGATATCGTAGCGACACTGTCGGAACGTTCCATGAGACATCGCCGATATCGTCTGAGCCGCCACGTGTCTGTCCTTCAGCCGTCACCGGACCCGCGAGCGGCATCAGATTCGTGGCCAGGCCCTGCTCACGCCCTTTCAACTCCTTTTGCAGTGCCTTCGCGAGAGTTTGATCGGCGTCGCTCCATTGCGGCAGTCCGACTTGCTTGATGTTTTCGTACATCGCTTCCGCGACCGGTCGATTGAAATGTTGTGGCCATGCTGATCCAAGCACGCGCGAAGAGACAGTCGTGTTCGTCATCATCGCAGCGCCCTGCGCCATAGAATCGCCGATGTCGCGCATCTGTTTGATGTGTTCGTAATCGAGCTCGCGGAAGTAGTACCAAACACTCGCGACACGCGGCACGACGTTGGGCTGATCTCCGCCATTCGTGATCACGTAGTGAGATCGTTGTTGCAGACGCAGATGTTCGCGACGGAAATTCCAGCCGATGTCCATCAACTCAACTGCGTCGAGCGCGCTGCGTCCCTGCCACGGCGCGCCGGCGGCGTGCGCACTCTCGCCTTTGAAGGTGTACTCGACAGAGACGAGGCCGGTTGCTGAGGATTGTCCCCACGACGTGTTGAGATTGTTGCCGACGTGCGTGAACAGCACGACGTCCACGTCTTTGAAAACACCGGCGCGAACGAAATACGCCTTGCCCGCGACGAGCTCTTCCGCGACGCCGGGCCAAACCTTGATTGTGCCGGGAATCTTATTGCGATCCATCAGTCGCTTCACGGCGATCGCGGCAGTGATATTCAAAGGCACGCCGGAGTTATGACCTTCGCCATGACCCGGAGCACCCTCGACAAGGGGATCGTGATACGCGACACCTGGTTTCTGCGAAGCCTGTGGAATGCAATCAACGTCTGAACCGAGAGCGACGACGGGCTTGCCCGTGCCCCACGAAGCGATCCACGCGGTGGGGATGCCGGCGATGCCGTATTCGATCTTGAAGCCCTCTTTTTTGAGAATGCCGGTGAGGTATTTCGAAGTCTCAACCTCCTGAAAACCGAGTTCGCCAAAGCTGAAAACCATGTCGACCATGACCTGTGATTGTTTCGCCATAGCCGCAACGTCTGCGATGACTTGTGCTTTGTAATCATTGGCCGGCGATGAGCTGATGACGTGACGCGGCTGAGCGCCGGTCAGTAGAGCAGCAAGACAAAGCACGATCACAACTACTCGAAAGAGAGGTTTAGGCATAAGGGCTCCTGATTGTTTGTTAGTTCAGCGAACTACTGATCCCACTTGTACTTCTGATATTTGGGTTCGGCGTCGAGTTCGTATTTCTTGAGAAACTCCCACGCAGTTTGATTGAACTTCGACGCCTGATCGTAATACCAATGATCGTGATTCTTGATCTCGACCAGGTCCACAGGAATCTCGGCCTTTTTCAAAGCATCTCTCGTTGCCTGCACGATCTTGAGCGGGAAGAACTCATCGCTGTCACCGACCTGAATCGAAATCGGAATCTTTCGTTTCGCGAGAGCGATTAAATCCATGCCTTCATCGTTCAAGGCGCCCGCGTGAATTGCAGTGGCGGCAAAGTACTCTGACTCCATCAGCGACATATGCAGTGCAAACGACGCGCCCGCCGAGTGTCCAAAGAGATACACACGACGCGGGTTGATCGGATATTTGGTTTTAAGTTCTTCGACCAGATCGCGCAAGAAGTCTGGTCCATCCTGTGGCGATGACCAGCCGCGCAGGTTAGTAGCGTCCGGTCCCGCGATGATGATTCCTTCCTTCTTGGCGTAGTCTTTCCACTTCTCGACGAGGTTTACACCCGTGCGGTTGGAGCCGTGCAGCATCACGATCAACGGCGCGGAAGCTTTGACCGTCGACGGGACGTAGAGATAGTAAACTCGCGTCTTGCCGTTTGATGTCGTCAATTCCTTCGTAATGTCGTCTTTTGCAAGAGCAGACGAGCAGGCAGCGAGCAGAAGTATGAACGTCAGCGGGAGGTGAAGTTTCATTTTGTCGTTAACCTCAAGGAAGAATTAGCCACAGATTACACGGATCAGACGGATAAGAAAAAGAAAAAAAGTGTGACCGGAATGGGATTAAAAATACGCGTTATGGATAGTGCTGAACTTTGTTCATTGTCGTGTGGTAAGAATTGGCTTTGACGGCTCAAAGTCCTCATACACCGACCTACCAGGAAATCTTTTCTAATCGAGGAGACCTCTCAATGAAGAGCATTATAGGCGCTTTCGTTTTGACGTTGTTTATTGTGTGTCTTGCTTTGACAAACGCGGTTCTTGCCGGTGCTGAAGGAGCGTCAGCTACCGGTAGTATGAAGTTTGTGCTCGAAGACGGGGAAACAAGATTCGTTGAATTTGACGCCAAAGAAGGGGCTGACGGCCAGGCGACTGGCGATTTGACCTTCAGCGATCCGGTTGCGATTCCGGTCGAAGATCCCGATTCTTCGGAAACTCCCAAGAACCAGGGCGTGATCGTAAAAGCCAGATTTGACTGCATGCAGGTAGTTGAGAACAAGGCGGTTATCGGCGGCGAGATTTACGACTCGAATGTGAAGGGCAATATTGGGCTGCGCGTGCTGTTGGTCGTTGAAGACAATGGGCTCGAAAAGGACAACTTCGTGTGGGGAATCTACCAGAATCCTGCAACGGGCTGGGTCCCCAAGGACGCCGAACTTGAAGATGACAAAGGCGCGGAGCTGAAGTGGATCGCGACGGATGCGGAGCGACGCGATGACGTGGGAATCCCTTCGGACATCAGCAAGCTCGTCACTTGCAAGAGCTTCCCACTCGGTTCTTACGAGTTTCCCGAAATCAAGGCCGCCGGCGGCGATCTCAAAGTCAGTCAGCGGTAGGTAGTCACGAATTCCACAGATTACACGGGAAAATACCTGTGTAATCTGTGGTTTGACTTTTGACGGTCCAACCAGTTATATCCCTAGTCCAAAATCAGCCCAGACTAGGAGCCTCCCATGAAAAGAATTGTTTTCGCTGCATTTGCGGCGTTTGCGGTGGTGACTCTAACTTTGCCGTCGCTTGTTTCTGCCGGCAATGATGGTCCTTCAGCAACCGGTAATTTTCAGTTTTCCCTCGAAGACGGCCAACCAAGATTTCTCGAATTTAATGCGAGAGAACAAAACAAGGGCACAGTCGTCGGTGAGATGACGTTTAGTGACCCATCTGTCGTACCGGCTGGTGACCCGGACGCTTCTGAAGGTTCAGGCAGTCCCGGCGCGCTCGTAAAGGCAAAGTTTGATTGTTTGAAGATCACGGGCAACAGGGCCGTGATGAGCGGTGTGATTTCCGAGTCGAATATTCTGAACGCTGTTGGACTGCGCGTGTTGTTGGTCGTGGAAGACAACGGCGAAGGCGTGAATGCCCTCACCGACAAATTGACGTGGGGAGTCTACACGTCGCAGGCAATCAATTGGGTGCCGAAGGATTCAGAGCGCGACGACGATAATGGCTCATCATTGAGCTGGATCGCGAAGGACTTCGAGCGTCCTGAGGATCTTGGTGTTCCGTCAAATCCAAGCAAGATTGTTGGGTGTGAGAGTTTTTCGCTCGCGGCTTATTCGTTTGTTGATGTCGTTCACGGTGGCGGGAATATTCAGGTTCAACCGTAACAGGCATATCCACAGATTACGCAGATTCTTTAAAAAAATCTGTGTAATCTGTGGTTTAACTGATCTTTCGCTCAATGCGCCTGTCGGGAATCAACCACATCACCGCCACCGCAACGTAAAGCGCCAATCCGATCCACGGGCTCACAAACGACAACACAATCCCTGCCACGTAAATCACCATCGAGATCTTCCCTTTGAAGTCCGATCCCAACGCTGACGCGAGAGCATCGTTGCCCGGCGCCGCCAGCAACACACGCACAAGGATGGTGTACGCAATCGCGGACATCAACAACACCGTGCCATAGAGCGCCACGGGCCACTGCGAAAAATGATTCTCGCCCATCCATGCAGTGACAAACGGAACTAGCGACAACCAGAACAGCAAATGCAGGTTGGCCCACAACGCGCGCCCATCAATGTGTTGGGTGATGTGAAGCAGATGGTGATGATTGTTCCAATAGATTCCCAGGTAGACGAAACTCATCACATAACTTCCCATCACGGGAAGGAGTGGTCGCAGTCCGGCCAGGCTTGTGTCGTGCGGCGGACGTAGTTCGAGCACCATAATGGTGATGATGATGGCGATCACACCATCACTAAACGCTTCCATTCGTCCGGTGGTCATTCTATTTTTTGCGACCGACAGCGAAGAGACTTCCCGCAGAACGCACGTACATCACACCATCCGACAACGCCGGAGTCGCCATCAGCAACTCGCCCATCGAGTTGGTTGCAATGTGATTGAACTTCTCACCGGCAGTAACGACGAGGATCTCACCGTCTTCATTCGGCAGGTAAATCTTGCCGTCAGAAGCGATCGGCGAGGCACTGAAACCGCTGCCCACGAGCGGCAAACGTTGCCGGTAAATCTCGTCGCCGGTTTTGAGATTGTAGGCATCGAAGGTGCCGTTATTCGCGAGCACGTAAAGAATGCCGTTGTAGATCAACGGCGTCGGCATATAAGAACCGCGACCGGTACGACTCCAGATAATAGTGTCGCTACTGGTTTTTCCTTCCGGCAACGTGAGATCGCCACGCGCGCCTGCTTTAACTACGAAGATCGGTCGCTCTGGTCCGCGACCACTCGCCACGACGAGCATGTCGTCCGCAAAGATCGGTGTGGGCGCCGTTATCTTTGAGCTGCGTCCGAGTCGCCACAATTCTTTGCCCGTGCGCGGATCGTAACCACGAATGAAGTTTGAGGCGTTGGCAATCAGTTCGTCGCCCTTTGAGGTTGTTGCGACTGTCGGTGTGCCCCACGAAGGAATCTCATCACGTTTTGTTTTCCAGACTGCCTTACCAGTATTTGCGTCGAAGGCGATGATGAACGAATCCGCCTGAGTGTCGCATTGGATGATGACCAGATCCTTCCAAATGATCGGGGAACTGGCTGGGCCCCATTCGTACGTGGGAATGTCGTACGCGCCCATGTCCACGCGGCCCATGTTCACTTTCCAGAGAAACTTGCCGTTGACGTCATACGCATAAACACCCTGCGACCCGAACCACGCGACGACGATGCGGCCATCAGTCACCGGCGTCGAGTTCGCATAGGTCGACTTGATGTGACGTTTCTCGATTGGCTCGCCCTGGTAAGCGACTTTTTCCCAGAGAATCTTTCCGCTCTGTTTGTCGAGCGCGTAGATCATCCAGCTATGTGCGGACTGATCTTTCGACGCATCCCCATCACCATATAAGCCTGGACGAAACGACGCTTTTGGATCACTGCTGACGGCGGACGTTACAAAAACGCGATTACCCCAAACGACTGGACTGGAGTGTGCGAGTCCGGGAATCGCCGTGCGCCAGAGGATGTTCTCGCCGGTCTTGCCGTTCCATTGATCCGGAAGATTCTGTCCATCCGCAACACCCGAAGCGTTGCGGCCGCGAAATGACGGCCAGCTTCCTTTGTCAGTCGCAAATGGACGAGCAGGTGGACGGGCAGTTGCTACGTTGACTATCTCACGCGGTGGCGCTGCGACTGTTTCGCCTGCGGGGATCCACGTGCTGCGATCGACGATCATCCGGCGTGGCATGCATTCATCTGCAACGAGGTCGAACGAAACACGACTGCCGTCGCTGTTGAAGCGATACGTACCCGCCTTATCGCAACCGCCTGGTCCACCGGTCATAGCCAACTCAACCTGGCCCGTGCCGAGGTCTTTCCAGCTTCCGTTCATCTTTGGCCAGCGATCGCCTTCGAGTGTTAAGGTGCCGGCGGGATCAAAACGCGCGACAAAGACGCCGAATTTCAATGGCTGCGAAGGAAGCGATGCTTTGCGATGTTTTTCGATGTACTTGCGTGCAAATTCGTTCCAGTGTGGGGCCTCGCGCAGACCAATCTTTGTGGCTTCTGCCTCCGCATCCTCAACTTTCCATCCGTCACGCAGCACACGTCTGATCATCCAGAACGCGCCGACGCGAATCGCTGCGGTGCAGTGAATAAACGCCGGACGATTCTCCGGATCGTCTGTGATCTTCAAAAACTCCGTGACCTGTTCTTCATTTGGATTGCCGAAGACAACGGGGATGTTGAAGTAACGCAGGCCGAGTTCTTTCGCTTTGGCCTCTTCTTCAGCGGCGCGATGTTCACTCGGTTGGCGCAGGTTGATGATGGCCTTAACGCCGTCGGCTTTCAGTTTTTCGAGATGTTCGAGCCGCGGCTGGCCACCGGTGCAGAAGTCTTTGTTGACGCGCAGGAAATTTCGGATTTCGCCCGGGTCCTGGGCCACGAACGCTAACAACAGGAGCGCCGCGATAAAACTAGTCTTCATATGAACCTCGGATTTTCACGGATTAATGACGGATTGAGGTACGATAATACTTGTGGCTTCCGAGCGCGACAAGGAAATAGTGTTTCGACCGTTGTACGAGAGTCCGATCGTCAGCGTTCATGACTATTGCTGTCATATCGAACAGGGTGGACCAGGCGCTGAGGAGGAGTCGGAGGCAAATAACATCGTGCTCATGCGTCATGGTGCTTTTTCACGGCACTTCGGGCGGCGCACCGTCACTGCCGATGTTAACCAGGCGGTGTTTTTCTCGCGCGAGTCGACGTATCGCGTGAGTCATCCGGTAGACTGCGGCGACCGCGGGACAGTGTTTACTGTTTCACCGCGTGTGCTCAACGACATCGTCCGCGAGCTTGATCCATCAATCGACGAACATCCCGATCAGCCGTTCCGGTTTTTCACTGGTCCATGCGACAGCAATGTCTTCTGGCGTCACCGCGAGCTCGTGCAACGGCTCGAGTCCGCGGAGGCGAATCCGCTCGAACCTTTGTGGGCTGATGTTACGGCGCTGCAGCTTGTTGCTGATGTGCTTGAGTCGGCATTTGTTCATCGTGGTGTTGAGCGTAAGCCGAGACGTGAAGGAACGGATGCCGATCACGCTGAACGTGCTGAGGCTGCGAAGACGTATCTCGCGTCGCGGATGAGTGAACGAGTCACGCTCGATGAAGTTGCGCGTGCTGTTCACGCGTCACCATTTCATCTCGCGCGCATATTCCAGCAACAGACTGGCGTCCCGGTTCATCGTTATCTAACGCAGCTTCGTTTGCGGGCCTCACTTGAACGGCTGGCCGAAGGCATGAGCGATCTCACGGCGCTCGCCCTTGAACTCGGATTTTCCAGTCACAGTCACTTCACTGACGCGTTCCGGCGTGAGTTTGGCAAATCGCCGTCGGAGATGCGCCGGAAATAAGCAAGATTCTGGAAGTCAGATCTTTGGGTCGCAGGTAGTCTGTTTCCGTTGGTAGTTAATTCATTCAAGGGAGACAAACTCATGAACACGAGCAAATGTCCGGTCTGTGATTGGGCGATCAATGATGGCGGGATCAAAGTCACCGTGGCCGGCAAAGAGATCACGGTTTGTTGTGATGAGTGCGTGGAAAAAGCGAACGAAGACCCGGCGAAGTACGCCGCTTAAGAACAATTTTAGCCGCGGATTTACACGGATAAACGCGGATCAGAAAAAGAAGAAAATTTATTCTGATCTGCGTTCATCCGTGAAAATCCGCGGCTAATATTACCTGGTTAGTTGGCGATACTTGATTCGGTGTGGCGTCTCAGCCGCCGCACCGAGTCTCGCTTTTCGATCCACTTCGTAATCCGAATAATTCCCCTCGAACCACACGACCTTGCTATCGCCTTCGAACGCGAGAATGTGCGTCGCGATGCGATCGAGAAACCAGCGGTCGTGCGAAATAACCACCGCACAGCCCGCGAAATTCTCAAGCGCCTCTTCGAGCGCCCGCAACGTGTTCACGTCGAGATCGTTTGTCGGCTCGTCGAGCAACAACACGTTCGCGCCTTCCTTCAACATCTTCGCGAGATGGACGCGATTGCGTTCGCCGCCCGACAACATGTTGACTTTCTTCTGCTGATCCGATCCGGAGAAGTTAAACCGCGCGACGTAAGCACGCGAGTTCACTTCGCGATTCCCGAGCTTGAGCATGTCTTCACCGCCGCTAATCTCCTCCCAGATCGACTTATTCGCATCGAGCGTGCGGCTCTGATCGACATACGCGAGCACGACAGTTTCACCTTTGCGGATGGTTCCTGCGTCGGGTGGTTCTTGTTCGGTGATCATCCGAAACAGCGTCGTCTTGCCGGCGCCATTTGGTCCAATCACCCCCACGATGCCTCCCGGCGGCAACGCAAAGTTCATATCGTCGACGAGCAGGTTCTGGCCGTAGCCTTTGTTCACGTGCTCCGCTTCGATAACGACGTTGCCCAGTCGTGGTCCAGCCGGGATGTGAATCTCGAGATCCTCGCGCCGTTTTTCATTTTCCTGACGCAGGAGTTCTTCGTAGGAGTTGATTCTGGCTTTACCCTTGGCGTGACGAGCCTTGGGTGACATGCGAATCCATTCGAGCTCGCGTTGCAGTGTCTTCTGACGTTCAGATTCGGATTTTTCTTCGCGTCGCAAACGCTCCTGCTTTTGTTCGAGCCACGAACTGTAATTGCCCTTCCACGGAATGCCTTCGCCGCGATCGAGTTCGAGAATCCAGCCGGCAACGTTGTCGAGAAAATAGCGATCGTGCGTGACAGCGATGATCGTTCCCGCGTAGCCCTGCAAGTGATGCTCGAGCCATGCGACTGACTCGGCGTCGAGATGGTTTGTTGGTTCGTCGAGTAACAGAATGTCAGGCTTCTGCAACAGCAGACGGCACAATGCGACACGGCGACGCTCGCCGCCTGACAGAACTTTCACTGGTGTGTCCGGCGGCGGGCAGCGCAGTGCGTCCATCGCCATTTCGAGTCGTGAATCGAGATCCCATGCGTCGAGCGCGTCGAGTTTTTCCTGCACTTCGCCCTGGCGTTCGAGGAGGGCAGACATCTCGTCGTCAGACATCTCTTCGCCAAACTTTGCGTTGATCTCGTCAAACTCTTTCAGCAGGTTCACAGTTTCCTGGACTGCTTCTTCAACGACTTCACGCACGGTGCGCGCGTCGTCGATCAGTGGTTCCTGTTCGAGATAACCGACAGTGAAGCCCGGCGAGATAACTGTTTCGCCGTTGAAGTCCTTGTCCACATCCGCGAGGATGCGGAGCAGGGAAGACTTACCCGAGCCGTTCAGACCAATGACGCCGATCTTCGCCCCGTAGAAGTAGGACAGGTAAATGTCTTTGAGGACCGGCTTCTTGTCGTAAAACTTGCTGACGCCGACCATTGAATAAATGACTTTGTTTGGTTCTGTACTCATATGTTTGGGTTTTCTCACGCAGCGGCGCTACGGCGCAACGCCGTGTAAAGCATTTCGTTGCGCCGTAGCGCCGCTGCGTGAGAAATTGTTTAGTTCTTCAACAACTCTCTCGCGTGGCGGCGGGCGCTGTCTGTGATCTCCGCGCCTGTGAGCATGCGCGCCAATTCCTCGACACGCCCCGCTTTGTCCAACCTTCCAACACTAACCTGCGTGCGGCCCTTCAACGCTTCTTTCTGCACCACCAGATGACTATCCGCAAACCGCGCGATTTGTGGCTGATGTGTAACACACAACACCTGATTCGTCTGCGCGAGCTTCTTGAGTTTAATACCAACAGCCTCGCTGACTCGACCGCCAATGCCCGTATCGATCTCATCAAACACGATCGTGCGCGGAAACTGCGATCCGTTTGCGACCGTCTTCAGCACCAGCATGAGTCGCGACGCTTCACCGCCGGACGCCACACGCGCGAGTGGTTTAACTTCCTCGCCAACATTCGCAGAAAAGTAAAACTCAGTATGATCGATGCCTTTTTGTCCGGCCGAATCGACACTGTCATTCACCTGCACCTGAAACCGCGCATTGTCGATCGCAACTTCCGCAATTCCTTTTTCCACTGCCTGCTCAAACTTCTTGGCCGCTCGCACACGTTCTTTGTGCAACTTGCGCGCGAGATCCAGATAGCGTTCACGAGCCGCCACAAGCTCCGCATTCAACTCTCGTTCGCGCTCATCGGAGGTTTCGATCTGTCGCAAACGATCTTCCGATCGCGCCAGATGTTCGAGTGAAGCCGCGATCGATCCGCCGTATTTACGCTTGAGCCGCGAAATCTCTGCGAGACGATCTTCAATCTCAGCCAGACGCGACGGCGAGAACTCGAGTCGATCCGCGAAATCACGCAACGAGAACGAAAGATCCTCGAGCACAGCGCGCGCGTTTTCCAATCCTTCCAGATAATCGCGGAACCTGGATTCGTACTCCGCAAGCTCTTCGATCTCTTTCAATGTCTGTCGCACTCGCGTCACGGCCGCACCATCATCCTCATAAATGCGGCTGTAACTCGACTGGCAAAGCGTCGTCAACTTTTCAACATTCGCCAGCCGTAGTCGCTCTTCTTCCAGCCTCTCGTCTTCGCCCGGCGAGAGTTGCGCGCGCTCAAGCTCGCCGATCTGAAACTTCAACGTATCGACAAGCTGAAACTTCTCCGCCTCGTCGTGACGCAAAGACTCTAGCTCTCGTCGCATCGCATTCCAACGCTGGTACGCATCAGCGACTTCACCACGCAACCCGCCATTGCCTGCGAAAGCGTCAAGGATTTCGAGATGTGTTTCCGGATTGAACAGCGTCTGCTGATCGCCCTGTCCGTGAATGTCGACAAGATACGGACGCAGATCGCGCAACAGCGACTGCGTAGCGAGTTGGTTGTTAATGAAGATCTTGTTGCGTCCGGTTGAGGAGATCTCGCGGCGAATTATGAGCTCGTTAGTTTGCTCCAGCCCTCCGTTTTCAAGCAGAGATTCGAGCTCGGGATTCGGTGTGACTGAAAAAAGCCCTTCAATCGACCCGCGTTCAGCGCCTGACTTCAGCAGCTCACTTGTGAACCTTCCACCGATCAGCACACCCAGCGCATCGACAATAATCGACTTTCCGGATCCCGTCTCCCCCGTCAACAGATTGAGCCCACTCTCAAACTCAACCTGCATATCATCGATTAAGGCTATGTTGGAGATGTTCAGGAACTGAAGCATCGGTATCCACAGATTACGCAGATTTATGAGACAATCAAGTCCAGAAAACCTAATTTCACCTTAGGAGACCAATTTTATGCGCGACCTCACACAGCGTGATCCCAGAACTTACAAGATCATTGGAGCCGCAATGGAAGTTCATCGTCAATTGGGTTGTGGCTTTCTGGAGCCAGTCTATCAGGAAGCATTCGCCCTGGAGTTAAAGAGTCGTGAGATACCTTACAGCCGGGAGTTAAAATTTCCAGTCAGTTACAAAGGTCATTGTCTCACCAACCACTACCGACCTGACTTCATTTGTTTTGATGCTGTGATCGTTGAGTTGAAAGCCTTAAGTACGCTCAGCTCGGTAGAGGAATCACAGCTTATCAATTATCTAAAAGTAACCGGTTACCACACCGGCTTGCTGCTAAACTTTGGCGCTCGGAGCTTGCAACAACGCCGCTTCGTCCTTGGCTGACGAAGCGGCGTTACTGTTTCACAGATCTGTGTAATCTGTGGATGGATTTTTCAGAACGTGTACCGCAGCGCGAACTGCATTACGCGGCCGGCTTTGGTTTCATTCAGAGGGGTTTGGGTTGAGGTGAATCTGCCAAATTCCTGACTCGGGTCGCCGCCCAAATAGGGATCGGAGCCCAGACTCAGGTCGGCGATGGTTAGACCATCGAAACGCTGCGTGTTGGTGACGTTGAAGACCTCCCAACGGAACTGTAGCGAGTGGCCTTCCCACGGCATCTTGAACGACTTGTAAAGTCCCATGTCCAGAGCAATGTAGCCC
>DATEIS010000547.1:0-8682 GCA_035278765.1 Pyrinomonadaceae bacterium
GGAGGGCCGCCCCTACAGTACGTGCGATTGGGTCAAATTGATTCTGCGGAGACGGGTTCGGGATCAATTTTCTTCGACGTTGGATCGAGCACACGCGCCAGGACCGGAATGAGCATGAACGCCAGCGGCGCGATAAATATACTAATGAACGCAAGCACGATTGCCAGCGCACACGCCAATGGCACTGCCAGCGACCGTCGCGCAATGCGCCTCTCCAGCGCCGGACTCACATCCTTCCTCAACAGATTTGCTTTCGCCGCATGACGCCAGATCAAAAGCTTCGCCGTCGCCACACCACCAAAACTCGCCGTATACAAAATGAACGCGGTCCGGCTCCAGAAATTCTCACTGAAAAGCGCGGTGGGAAACGGCACGAATGAAACACAAAGCAACAGAAGCAAATTTCGCCAGAGCAGACCGCCGTCATAGTCTTCAATATAGCGAAAGATCCGATGGTGCTCGATCCACATCAGACCGATGATCAGAAAGCTAACCACAAACCCGATCACGCGCGGAAAGAGTTCCACTAACGCATGTCGCAGCGCTGACTCGCTGTGTTCAGTTAAATGAGGAACTTTGAGTTCGAGCACGAGCAGCGTGATCACGATTGCAAACACTGCATCGCTGAAAAACACGACTCGCTCAAAGCTCAAGCCTGTTTCATGTTTATCCATGGGGGAGCCTCAAAAAAGGGTTTTAGCCAAAATGCACAAAAAGCACAAATCAGATAATCTTGATCTCCAGCGAAAGGAACCAAAATGGCGCCAACACTCTACCGGATCATTCTGCAAGTGGACAATCTCGACAAGGCTGAAGAGTTTTACGGCAAGCTGCTTGGCGATCGCGGTCGCAGAATTCCGCGTGCCTCGCGCCACTACATCGATTGTGGTCCAGTGATTCTGGCCCTCGTCGACGTGACCGGAGAGAACACCATCGATGAGAAACCGCAACCGCTGCCTGACTACATCTATTTCGCTGTCCCCGATGTCGATGCGGTTCACGAACGCGCGCGCGAGTTGCAGTGTCTCTCGACTGAAGACGTACACGGCGCCAGCGCCGGCGATGTTGTAAAACGTCCCTGGGGTGAACGCTCATTCTACGCGCACGATCCATGGGGCAATGGCCTTTGCTTCGTCGATGAGAATACACTCTTCACGGGCAAATAGATTCATGAGCACGCACCCAACATATTACGCAGCAAAAACGGTAGCGCCTGTCGTCGAGGCACACTTCAAACGCCAAATCGCCGAGGCGCGCAAGATGGGCGAAGACGACCTCGCACCAGAACCGAATGCAGAATCAATCGCGGCTATCATCAACGCGACTTTCTGGGCCAGCTTTCGACCAGAGGAAGGTCGCTTCCCCAAGATCTCCCTCGCCTACTTATCGCCGGAACATGCGAAACAACCGATGGTCTTCGAACATCCGCTGCCGTTGACGGCGGCAGTGTTGACGAAACTCGCGCCCGCGGTCGAGCGACCTGAGATTCATCTCGGCGTTTGGCACCATGGCGAGGAGCTGAAAGTCTGGGGAACGACGCGAGCTATTCCGAGTTTCTGTTTTGTACTCGAGGACATCGAACCCGGGTTGCTGGTCGTGAAACATCGTCGTCTTGATGGCCTCGGCAAGTATGCAAACGTCGCCGTGCTCAAAGGTGAAGTGGTCAAAGTAATCGACGAAAAAGGCACGAGCCTCCCCGACTGTCCGGCATTACTAAGAGCGTTACTTGCTTTCACCGCGGCAGCGACAAATGGACCACAGCATGCTTTGAACGTCCTCGTCCAACTGAGCGCTTCAATGCGCGCACAGGGACATGGCGGCACGTTGCTGGTCGTGCCTTCCGGTCCCGATCGCTGGCGAGATTCGATCGCGCAACCGATTCTTTACTCGATTACGCCGGCGTTCTCGGCACTGTCGGACTTGGTGCGTCGAGAGGTCGATGAAGAAAATGAAGAAGAGCGCAGGCGGTGGGAAAGCGCCGTGCGCCGAGCAGTGGACACGATTGGTGGATTGACGGCAGTGGATGGCGCGACAGTCATCAACGATAAATATGACGTGCTTGCGTTCGGCGCGAAGATCCGCCGGCCTGAAGGAACTCCACCGGTCGATCAATGGGTGATCACTGAACCGGTCGTCGGCAATCTCCCGATCGTGGTCCAACCGACAGAACACGGTGGCACACGTCATCTCTCGGCGGCGCAATTTGTTTACGATCAGCGCGACGCGCTCGCGTTGGTCGCTTCACAGGATGGGAAATTTACAGTCTTCGCCTGGTCACCATGTGAGGAAATGGTCCACGCGCATCGGGTTGAGTCGTTGTTGATGTAATCTGTGTAATCTGTGGATTAACCTACGGCGTGAACACACGCCTGAAGATGATCCCCGAAAGGTTAAGCCGCATCGCGCGTCCATCAACAATCGATTCGAAACTGACCCAATCCGGCGCTTCCGGATCGCCAATCCCAAACTTTCCATCACCACGCGGCACAAGCCCCTGAGCTCCATCGAGAAACAATTGGCCCTTGCGCATCACCACACGCGTATCGCCATACCACGGACTATCGTTGTGATAGTGACCAACAAACGCGTCCCATTCTTTCTTCGCCTCAAAAGTCTTCGGCCCCTTATACTTCTCGCCCAAATACCAATCAGGACCATAAACTGCTTGCGTAACCTGCTGGTTCTCCCGCACGAAGCCGAGTAAGTAAGTATCGAAGTCCGGATGCTTCACGAGGAACCGGTCACTGCCAACACGCTCGAGCACAACTCGGCGGTTCGCCTGCACGAGAATGAGTTTGTTTCCTTCGGCTGCGAACTCCAGTTTCTTTCCGTCAAGCGCCGTAAACGTTCCGGCGTAATCGGCTGCGTTCTTCACTTCGTCCGGAGCTGCTGGTGGCGCGGGAGGATCGGGTAACGGCTTCCCTGCCGCAGACGCGTTGAAGAGCTCGATTGCGTATTTCGTTACGGCCACTGGACGATAGCCGCGCAGGTTTGCGTTGACAGATGCAAACGCAGCGATGTTGCCGGTGATGTCAACGTCGATCGAGGAACTAAAGGCCACCATGCCACCCGTATGACGCAGCCGTGTATGACCTCCAATGTCGCTAACCCAGATCCCGTAACCGTACGTAGCCGGTTCTCCGCGGTAAGGTGAATCGATCGCCGCCTTTGTGAAGAGCGCAAAACTCTCTTCCGACAGCAAACGGCCCTTCGGCAACGCGCCACGATTGAGAAGCATGCGCATGTACTTCGCCATGTCGGCCGGAGTTGAAGCGATACTTCCGGCTGCGATATCGACCTCGAGCCACTGCGCCTCGGCCAGTGGTCCATTGCTCGGGTATGGCTTGCTTTCGGTAAGCGGCTCGTAGCCGATGGCCATCAGTTTGCGCAGATCGTTGGTAATGATCGGCGAGCTGGCACTCATACCGAGTGGGGCGAGCATTCGTGCGCGCATCGACTCGGCAAACGGGCGCTTATCGATCGCCTCGATCAGAAACCCGAGCATGTTGTAACCGGTGTTTGAATAAAGAAAGCGTTTGCCAGGTTCGTACGCGGTCCAAAGCTCGCTCAGCAGCGCGTCGAGCAGAAGCGGCGCGCCGGGAAGTCCGCCGGTGTGACTCAGAACGTGATGCGTCGTGATCGCCTGGAACTTCGAATTGATCTTGATCCACGGCAGATACTCGGCAATCGGTTTGTTGAGATCGAGTTTTCCTTCGTCGCGCAATTGCAAAAGCAGCAGGCCGACAAACGACTTCGAAACCGATCCGATCTCAAACATCGTTTCCGGTGCGACTTTCAAACCTGCTTTGGTGTCCGCGTAACCGTAAGTCGAAGCGCGAATCAAGCCATCGCGATTTGCGAGAGCGAGTGTTAATCCCGGTGCCCCCGTCTCACGCATGTGTCGCGCTATGAATTCATCGAGCTTCGCAAACACCGGCTGCACCGCGGCCGCCTGCGCAAACACGCTTGGGATTGAGTGCAAAACCGAGACCGCCACCGCGGTTTTCGCGCTGGCTGATAGAAATTTACGACGTGAAAGGTTCATAGATGATTTCTCCCGCAAAGGCGCAAAGGCGCAAAGGAAAACGTTGCGGCTTTTCTTTGCGCCTTTGCGCCTTTGCGCGAGAAACTTTCTACGGCAAACCCAGACTTTTCGTCAGCTCTATAAATCGTGGCTCTGAACGCAGATTCTTCAACACCGGATCGACCTTGATGAACGGCATCCAATTGAAACGCTCGCCGCGCGCCTTCTCCAACCACTCGAGCGCCAGGGTGCGTTCGTCCATGCCCGCGTAAATTACCGCTGTCTGAAACGGCGAAACGTATTGCTGTTTCGAAAGCTCATCGAGCTTGTCGATCACTTTCTCTGCTTCAGCTCGTTTACCTGCACGCGCCTGCGCATGGCCCAACGCCGTAAGCGCCGCGACGTTGTCAGGCAAATACTTTAATCCGGTTTTGAATGCCGCGATCGCTTCGTCGAGCTTCCCTTCTTCCTCGAGCACCAGGCCCAATTCGTAGTAAGCACGCGCGAAGCGGGGATCCGTCTCGACGAGTTTTAACGATTCCGTGTGTGCTTCGTCAAGACGGCCTGCATAATAAAGATCGCGAATGTAGTCGCTGTAGATCGTGAGCGAAAACGGTTCGAGCTCGTGGGCCGTCTTCGCTTCGACCACTGCTTCATCAAGTCGACCGACTGCGGCAAGATAACTCGCGTACCACTGATGCGCGGTCGCATAGTTTGGATTGAGCGTGATCGCCTTCTTGAAATGTTGCTCTGCTTCGTCCCATCTCAGATAGTAACGATAACTAACAAAGCCGAGCGATGTATGCGCCTCCGCTAAACTCTCATTGATCGACAACGCCTTTCGCGAAGCAGCTTCAGCTTTCGGATACGAATCGTCGGCCGGGGCGACGTTGTAGACGTTCAGCAGCAGATAACAGTCCGCGAGTCCGGCGTAGGCAAGCGCGTAGTCCTGGTCCCTCATGATCGCCTTGCCGAAGTAGTCGATACCGCTTCGCAACCCTTCAACTGTTCGCTTGTTCCAGTTGTAACGACCTTGCAGATAGAGACGATACGCTTCCGAGTCAGGCGAATAGTTTCTCGTCAACTGCGCGTGGTCCATGTTTTCCGTACGCGAGCGCAAGCGTTGCGAGACGTCGCGCGAAATCTGCTGCGGAAGGGCAACGACTTCCGAAACTTTGCGACCGTAACGCTCTCCCCAGATGTGACTGTCGTCGCGTACGTCGATCAACTCAACACTCACCGACAGATCGTCACCAACTTGCGAAACGCTGCCGGAAAGCAATGCATGCACGCCAAGTTCGCGCCCGATCTTCTTCGGATCCGTCTCGCGGCCCTTGTAGTGAAAGACAGTGCTGCTCGACTTAACTTTCAGGTTAGGCACTCTCGAAAGACTATCGATCAAGCTCTCGGTTATTCCGTCTGAAAGATATTCACTATTCGGATCACTGTTCGTGAACGGCAGAACAGCCAGCGAATTGATGCCCGAATCAGCTTCGACGGCCGGGCGGCTGGGCCGAAATGCAAAAAACGCAAGCGCGGCGATCAACACGAGACCGAGTGCCGCGATTAGTTTGCGTGGCATGGTCCAAAAAGCCGTTGATTTAGGTGTCCAACTTGCCGCGGCTGCGAGCGGAGCGTCAGTCAACGTGTTGCCCACACTCATATCGACATCAATCTCGCGCAGCACCTCCTGAAGATCGGCGCGCATGTCTTCGATCTTCTGGTAACGATCCTCAGGAAGTTTCGCGAGTGCTTTGTCAAGAATCTCCTGAATGCGACGCAGTGCGGGCGAGTCTTCACCTCTTGCTTCGACGATCGGTTTTGGCTGGTGATAGACCACCGCGTAGCGCACGTCTAGCGCCGTCTTGCCGCGGAACGGCCAGGTACCAACCAGCATCTCGTAGAGCAACACGCCAGTCGAAAAAATGTCAGCGCGATGATCGGCTTTTAGTCCCTGGGCCTGCTCGGGCGCGGCATACGTCGACGTTCCGTACGGCACTCCGACTTCAGTTAGTTGAGGATCACTTGAGCCCGTGTGCGGACCCTCGATCAACTTTGCGAGACCAAAGTCGAGCACCTTCACTGTTCCGGAACGTGTGACCATCACATTACGCGCTTTGATGTCGCGATGCGCGATGCCACGACTGTGTGCCGCCGCGAGTGCGTCAGTGACTTGAATCGCGATCGCGAGTGCCTGGCGTAGATCGAGTGGTTGTCCGTTAACGAGCTGCCTCACATTTCGACCTTCAACGTACTGCATCGCGATGAAATGAATATCGTCGACTTTATGCAGGCCGAAGATCGTGCAGATGTTTGGATGGTCTAACGAAGACGCCAGCTTGGCTTCGCGTTCGAAGCGAGCAAGATTGGAAGCGCTGTCAGTGAGGTCAGGCGGCAGAACTTTGATCACTGCCGGGCGATCGAGCGTCGTATCGATAACTCTGTAAACGGTGCCCTGGCCACCTTCGCCGATTTTTTCGACGACACGATAATGGAGGAGGAGTTGCCCGATCATAGAGACTTAGCCACAGATTACACGGATGAACACAGATTGAAAATGTAATCCGCGTTCATCCGTGTCCATCTGTGGCTAAAAAATTCTCAATTTCCCCACACTCTTACCCAGTCAACCTGCAACTGCTGCGGAAACACGGTACTTCCGTCGGGACTTCCGACAAAGTTTCCACCCACAGCCACGTTGAGAATGATAAAGAATGGGCCCTGAAACTCGGACGTGCTGTTGATTCCGCCCGAAATGTTTGCTTCAGCATACTGAATCCGATCGACGTACCACTTGATCGAAGTTCCGGTGCGCGAAATCGCGTACGTGTGGAATCCGGCCGAGAGCGAGCTGGACGAATTGAAAATTCCTCCAAACGAGACGTGGTTGCCACCCGGATCGGCCCAGTGAATCGTGCCGAAGTTTCGGAACGGATTCTGGCCCTGAATTTCCATGATGTCGATCTCTCCGCAAGAGGGCCAACCAACCGTGCTGATGCTGTTGCCGAGCATCCAGAAAGCCGGCCAGACTCCCTGACCTTGAGGTGCATCGATGCGAGCTTCGACCCACGTGTTGATGCCAAACGATTGTTTCCCTTGCGTCTTCATGCGCGCCGAAGTGAATGCGCTTCCGCCTAAATTCTCGCGCCGCGCTTCGATCACGAGCATTCCATTTGAGATCCGTGCGTTCTCCGATCTGTTCGTGTAGTTCTGAAGTTCGTTGTTGCCCCAGCCGCCGGCGCCGAGATCGAATCCCCAGTTTGCCGAATTGATCGACGAGCCATTGAACTCATCAGACCAAACCAGGTTGGAAAATCCCGGAGGCGCTCCTGCTGGAGGCTGTGAGCCGACTGCGCCCCACGTGAACTGCTCCCAGCCACCGGCGGCCTGACGGTCGCAAACAAGTGCAGCGCCGCGATTGAGATCAGCTGAGACAAAACGATTGAGCGCTCTTCCTCTGAGAGTAAACGCGCCACCCGCAATATCGGTCCAGGTAAACTGCTCCCAGGTTCCAATACTTCCGCGATCCGCGACCAGTGGAGCGAAGGCTCCGCGTGCCTGATCTGCTGAGACGAACAAACCCGTTCCAATAGATCTAAACGCAATAAAACCACTGCCGGCATCAACCACCTGAAACTGCTCCCACGCATCAGGAGCTGATCGATCTGCAACCAGCGGCGCCCATGTTCCGCGGTTCTGATCCGCCGACACAAAGAGACCGTTTGCAGACGCGCGTATCCAGATGGTCTGGCCCACAGGCGCGGCCGCGTTCGCGGTCGTTGTTAACAACACTATCGTTAATAGTAGTAGTAAGGTTCTTGCAGCCATGATTTTTCTCCTAAGTTTTTGGTGCTGGTCTTGTGGGGGAAGAACAAACTTGGGAGGTTCAAATCTGGGCTCTGATCCGTGTTATCTGTGGCTAATGAACTGGTAGCCAACCAGTGGTTGTGTGAGGTCGTTCACTGATCGCTTCGCGAACCGCATACTTCGCGAGCAATCGTGTTGAATCTAACGTCGGCAACGAAGAATTCTGCGGCGTGACGATCAGTGGGATTTCTGTGCAACCGAGAATCACGCACTCAGCGCCTCTCGATTTAAGATCGTCAATCGCTCGTAAGAAATAATCAGTCGTGCTGGTGTTGAAAACTCCCATGCAGAGTTCATCAAAAATTGCTGCGTTTAGTCGTTCCATCATCGGCTCGTCGGGAACCAGGAGTTCACAATCGCGTTTTTCCAATGCCGCTCGGTAGACAGGGCCGGTCATGGTCCAACGAGTGCCTAACAATCCGACCTGTTTCCAACCTTGACTGCTAATTTCACTGCAAACCACTTCGGCGATGTGCAAACCCGGCAATGGCAGATCATTAGCAATCTTCTCGAGTACGATGTGAGCGGTGTTGTCAGGACAAACGAAAAAGTCAGCACCGCCGTCAGCGACCGTCTGCACGCCTTGCGCTAAAAATTTCCCAACCGCCGCGTGATCATCCGCTTCCCAGCCCGCCAGACTCAGCGCCATCGGCACCGCGCTCATCACAATGTTCGGATACATGTGTGGTCCAAGCTGTGCGGACCCTTCGTGACACGCGGTTAAGAAACAAAGAGCGGCGCCTTCGGCACTATGAGCAGCGGTTCCGATAGTTTTCATCTTGTTCAAATAC
>DATEIS010000548.1:0-3377 GCA_035278765.1 Pyrinomonadaceae bacterium
GATCGGTCAACGGCGAAGTGATTTCGTCCACGTTCGACGAACCGCCGACACGCCACGTACAGGTCGCAGACATGGTGATCGAAAAAGCGAAACGACTCGTCGAGCACAAGCGCGACGTCGTTATTCTGCTCGACTCCATCACGCGTCTCGCGCGTGCGCATAACGCAGTCGTACCACCGAGTGGCAAGATCCTCTCAGGCGGTATTGATTCAAACGCGTTGCAACGTCCAAAACGTTTCTTCGGCGCCGCCCGCAACATCGAGGAAGGCGGATCGCTGACGATCATTGCTACCGCACTTATCGATACGGGATCGCGTATGGACGACGTGATCTTCGAAGAGTTCAAAGGCACGGGTAACTCCGAAATCCATCTCGATCGTCGT
Organism: Pyrinomonadaceae bacterium; assembly: GCA_035278765.1. Lineage (GTDB taxonomy): Bacteria > Acidobacteriota > Blastocatellia > Pyrinomonadales > Pyrinomonadaceae > PSRF01. The sequence goes on from DATEIS010000548.1 coordinate 384, forward strand.
TTGAGTGATAAGCGTCTCTTCCCTGCAATCGATCTGCAGCGTTCAGGCACTCGTAAGGAAGAACTGCTCATCAGCAAGGAAGATCTCAATCGCATCTGGGTGATGCGGCGCGTTTTGAATCCGCTGTCACCGGTCGAGCAGATGGAAGTCGTCCTTGAGCGACTCGAGAAGACCAAGTCCAACGCCGAGTTTCTCGCATCAATGCAAAGCTAATAGTAAAAGGCATCCACAGATTACACAGAAAATCTGCGTAATCTGTGGATGTATTTCTGTCAATGCGCGTCGCGATCCTGACTTCTGAAGCTGTGCCCTTTGCCAAGACTGGTGGGCTTGCTGACGTTTCAGGCGCACTTCCCAAAGCGCTGGTTGAGCTGGATGTCGACGCGAAACTCATTCTGCCACTTTACGAACAAGTCGACCGCACCTTGCTGAATGGCGGCTCTGTTGAAAACGTTCGCGTTGAGTGGCGTGGACAGATTCACCAGGTTCGTTTCTGGTACAGCGATGCTGCAGGGGCGCCCGCTTACCTGCTTGAAGTGCCCGAGTACTTCGCGCGTCAAACAATCTACGGTCATAACGACGATCACATTCGCTTCGCTTTCTTCTCGCGCGCTGCACTTGCCCTGCTCAAACACTTGAGTTTCGAGCCCGACATCGTTCATGGAAACGACTGGCCTTGTGGTTTTGCGATGGCTGAGTTGAATGCGCGACGCCGTTACGAAACGTTTTTTCAGAAAACGCGCAGCCTGTTTTCACTTCACAATGTTGGTTACCAGGGACTGTTTGACGCAAGCGATCTCTGGTGGCTCGGATTCGGAGATCCGCCTGAACGTGATTTCTTCGCGCTTGATCGTCATGCATCGGCACTGAAGGCCGGGATCATGGCTGCCGATGCGCTCTCAACTGTGAGCCCGCGTTATGCACGTGAGATTCAAACTCGCGATCAGGGTCACGGGCTCGAATGGCTCTTGCGCGCTCGCAGCGATCGTCTGGCCGGAATCACCAACGGAGTCGATTACGATATCTGGAATCCGGAAACAGATCCGCACATTGCGGCAAACTTTTCTGCTGATGATTTGTCAGGCAAACGGGAGTGCAAGATCGATCTGTTACGCCGTTTCGATCTCCCGGAAGAACCTGAGCGACCGATCATCGCGATCATCTCGCGTCTCGTCGGACAAAAGGGTTACGATCTGATCCGTCAGATCTCTGGTTCGATTCTCCAAACCGGATCTTTTTTTATCGCGCTCGGCGCCGGCGCCAAAGAGTACGAAGACTTTCTGCAACGGTGGCACGACGCGGCCCCGCGGCAGGTTGGGATTTACAAAGGTTATGCAGGCGAGCCGCTCGCACATCAGATCGAGGCGGGCGCCGACATGTTTCTCATGCCGTCGCTTTACGAACCGTGCGGTTTGAATCAGATGTATAGCATGCGCTACGGGACTGTTCCGATCGTGCGTGCAACTGGCGGCCTCGACGACACGGTCCAACAGTTCAATCCGGCTGATGGATCGGGAACGGGATTCAAGTTTGGACCGTATGAAGCAGGTGCTTTGCTTGAAAAAATACGCGAAGCCCTTTACTTTTATGCGCGGCCCGAGCAGTGGCGAAAGATTCAGCACAACGGAATGGCAGTCGATAATTCCTGGGGGGCTGCTGCAAAGAAGTACATCGAGTTGTACCAGGAAGTAGAAAAACTCTGATCTGTGTAAATCGGGTATTCGGAGATCCGTATAATCTGTGTCTAAAGTAATCGCAGTGATTGGCGCCCAATGGGGCGACGAGGGAAAAGGCAAGATCGTTGATCTGCTCGCCGAGCGTTTCGAGATCGTTGCGCGTTATCAGGGTGGACACAACGCCGGGCACTCGGTCCAGGTCGGTGATCAATCATTCGTGCTTCACCTGCTGCCGTCGGGCATCGTGCATCGTGGCAAGACCTGCGTGCTCGGGAACGGCATGGTCATCGACCCGAAGGCATTCTTTGTTGAAGCCGATCGTCTCACGCAACAAGGCATTGAAGTCTCACCCGAACGCGTGAAGATTAGTTCGCGCGCGCATCTCATTTTTCCGTATCACCGTGCTTTGGACCATACCAGCGAAGAGCGACTCGGCAATGAGAAAGTCGGAACTACGTTACGTGGTATCGGTCCGGCGTACGAAGACAAAGCCGGTCGTCGTGGTATTCGCACTGCTGACGCGCTTGTGCCTAACGTGCTTCGCTCTCGCATCGAACGAAATCTCGAAGACGCGAATCGCATCATTGAAGCTTATGGCGGTGAGCGCCTCGATGCAGATCAAATCTTCGATGAGATGTCAGTCTTGACTGAACGACTTGGGCCATTCATCGCCGACACTACACACTATCTGAACGTCGCCGCTACTGAGGGAAGATCGATCCTTCTCGAAGGTGCACAGGCCACATTACTTGACGTAGACCACGGGACTTATCCGTTTGTTACTTCGTCAACGACAGTCGCCGGCGGCGCGATTATCGGCACCGGTCTCGCGCCAAATCGTTTGACTGGTGTGCTGGGTATTGTTCGCACTTACACCACACGCGTTGGTGAAGGTCCGTTTCCGACCGAAATGCTCGAAGGTGAAGCGGAGTTGGGGCAGTTGATTCGCGAGCGTGGACGTGAGTATGGAGCTTCGACCGGTCGCCCGCGTCGTTGCGGCTGGTTTGATGCGTTTGCGACGCGCTACGCGGCCGAGATCAATGGCTTCTCGTCAGTGGCACTTACAAAGCTCGACGTGCTCGACACCCTCGACGAGATCAAAATCTGCATCGGTTACAAACTCGACGGGAAAATGTGCGAATCGCTACCGGCCGTTTCACAGGATCTGCGGCGCGTTGAACCCGTCTACGCCACGCTTCCCGGTTGGAAAAGCTCAACTCTCGGCACAACGGAGATCAGTGCTCTTCCCCCCAACGCGCGTCGCTACATCGAATTCCTCTCCCAACAGATCGGCACCGAGATCGGCCTCGTCTCCACC
>DATEIS010000549.1:0-7344 GCA_035278765.1 Pyrinomonadaceae bacterium
TCGATCGAGGCTTGCTGACCGTAGTAATTGGTTCTGTCAAGGAACTTTCTTCGCGCCGGATCCATTGAAGGCAACAACGAGAGCCTTTGTTCGACCGATTCCCATTCCGGCAAGGGATAAATTCGAACGTACTCTCCAGTAAGACTCGTGATATAAAAATCTTTACCGTGCTTCTCTTCAATCAGCCGCCGAAATTCCGTGGGAACTTTGAGGCGACCTTTGCCATCGATACGCGCCGTGTAATTTCCTCGCAGCATAATTTCCGGCCTGACGAGAGAGCATTGGTGGGTGGCCCAAAGGAAAAGTGTTGCTGATGATCGGTGTTGCTACGAGGTTGGACCCACTTCCGACCACTTTTGACCACCCAAGGCCGGATACTACGCCGCGCTCCAAACTGTGTCAATAGGGTGGGTTGCGGAGATGATCGCCTTTTGTCGGCCTTTTTATGGATCCTATCGGCCTCATAGGTCCTATATTCCGCGCCTCTACGATGCTATAGTCTGGCCCACCGACAAATGATACCTATTCTCCTGTTTGGTTTGCTGGCTGCGGGCGCCAATGTCCTCGGAGGGCTGATACTGGTTAAATCAGGCGCTCACCGTCTGGGCGAACGTTTTTTGAAATACCTCGTAGCGCTCGGCGCCGGCTTCATGCTGGCCGCCATTTTCATCGAAATCCTCCCGGAAACTGTTGGTATCTGGCTTGAGCGCTCCCAGGGCGCCTCGCCCCCCGAAGCGGTTGTCGGGGCGATGACATTGCTTTTGGCCGGATATTTGTCGATTCAGTTTTTCGAGCATACGCTCGCACCCCACTTTCATTTCGGCGCTGAAACCCACCCTGAGTCCTTTATGAAACCATCGGCCGCTTACACCGCTGTCGGTGGTCTTTGGATTCACACTTTTTTCGATGGTGTCTCAATTGCATCCGCTTTCCTGGTTAACTTCAAAGTCGGCATTCTCGTCTTTATCGCGATTCTGCTTCACAAAATGCCCGAAGGCTTCACTGTGGCATCAATCATGCTAGCTAGTGGACGTTCGGCCCAGACAGCTTTGCTTGCAACCGCCGTGATTGGTGCAGCAACTCTGGCGGGCGTCATCGGAGTTGCTCTGGTTAACGAAAGAATGACGAACGTGGTTGGTTATGCTTTACCGTTTTCGGCCGGTGTGACGCTGTATGTAGCTGCGAGCGACCTGATCCCAGAGGTGAACCATAAAGAAGAAAGAAACCCCACGGTGTCAATTGTCGTTTTTGGAGGAGTCGCCCTCTTCTATGTTTTGCACAGGTTGATCGAGGGTTAGCACTGACGAGAATTTCGCCATTGCGTTTGCGTTTGAGAAAATTTCAGTTTGCATGGGCCAGTTTCGGCCTGTTGGTTTTGGTCTTTTCGCTGCTGGCGTTTGAAGTAAAGGCCCAGGTCACACCTCCATCACCGGTTCCCCTACCAGTTCCCTTCAATCCGATCGTCGATAACGCGAACGTTATCGATGCTCAAACTCGAGCGCGACTAGAACAGATTTATCGCGATCTGAAGGAACGCGGAAATATTGAATACGCAGTTTTGACGGTTCCTACGACCGGTGATCTGGATATCTTTGATTTTTCACTCGCAGTTGCGCGCGGTTGGGGAATTGGACCAAAGGATGGTGAGAAGGCGAGTTTTCTGCTTGTCGTCGCGATTCAGGATCGCAAGTACTTCACCCAGGTGAGTCGTCATCTTGAAGGTGATCTACCGGACGGAGTCCTGGGCCAGATTCAGCGTGAACGGCTGGTGCCTCAGTTCAGGCAGCAGAATTACAGCAGAGGCATTCGCGACACTGTTGAAGCGTACGTTGCGACCCTCGGAGCGAAACGTGGTTTTAGTGTTGAAGGCATCGGTGAGAACCAGGCAGTCAGGGTCAGAGAACAACAACCGCAAAGACCTTCGCAAACCAGCTTAAGCTCGGTCTGCGGCATAGTAGTGGTGGTTATCGTCATTTTGCTCTTTCTTTCGTTTGCGTCGCGAGGACGAGGTGGCAGGGGCGGGGGCGGCGGTTGTTTGCAGGCGCTGTTGTGGGGAAGTCTGTTCAGTAACCTGGGCGGCGGCGGCAGAAGCGGTTGGGGCGGCGGAGGCTTTGGTGGCGGTGGATTCGGCGGAGGCGGCGGCGGTGGTGGATTTGGTGGCGGTTTTGGTGGAGGCGGTGACTTTGGTGGCGGAGGTGCGGGCGGCAGTTGGTAACGGAGATTAATCCGTATAACCCGTAACTGAATCATGGTTAAGACGACGGTACAAGAAGCACTCAAGGGACTCGTGGAGGATCTACGCGCGACGCATGGAGACAATCTGGCGTCTGTGGTCCTGTATGGTTCGGCCGCAGCCGGCGATCATATTGAGCTACGCTCTGACTACAACATCCTGATCGCTTTGACGCGGATCTCACCGGAGGATCTACGCCAGGCACAGGCGCCGATGCGCGAGTGGCAACGGTTGGGCCATCCATTGCCTGTCTACTTCACTGTTGAAGAACTTGCCGACGCAGCTGACGTTTTTCCGATCGAATTTCACCAAATGGCAAACGCGCGCACAGTTCTCTATGGTCACGATCCTTTCGAGTTTGTAAAACTCTCGGATGCGAACCTGCGACACCAAACGGAGTACGAACTGAGAAGCAAGTTGATCCAGTTGCGTCGTCTCTACATCCCCGCTTCAGTGTCGACTGAGAAGTTGTGCGATTTGATGAACGACAGTTTGTCGAGCTTTGCGGCGCTGTTTCGCGCTGTGCTGCTGTTGCACGGCCAGGAAGCGCCGGTGTCGAAACCTGACTGCGTGCGCGCGACTGCACAGTTATTAAAACTCGACCTCGTGCCCTTCGAGAGAATTTTTGAGTTTCGCGCGAGTGACCAGCGTCCCGCGTCGGAGAAAGAAGCGAACGATCTTTTCGGAGCCTACCTGTTTCAGATCGAGCAGGTTGTCGAGGCAGTTGACGAGCTTGGAAAGCAACACAGTAACTTACACATGGGAGATTTGAGATGAAGATCCGAAGACTAACGACTCTTGCCGGCCTGGTGCTGATTGCTCTAGCTGCCAGCGGCTGTGGCTATAACACGCTGACGACTAAACATGAGAACGTAAAAGGCAAATGGGCCGGAGTGGAAACTCAATTACAACGTCGCGGCGACTTGATAAACAACCTCGTCGAAGCGGCAAAGATGGCAGGAATTCAGGAGCAGGAAGTCTTCGGCCAAATCGCGCGTGCGCGTTCGCAACTGCTGAACGCACAACAAGCAGCGCCACAGGGTGAAGGCGGCGACAAGTCGCCCGAGCAGAAGCAGGCCGTGATCGATGCTGCCAACAGCTTCGGTGGAACGCTGGGCCGGCTACTCGTGCTTCAGGAGAACTATCCGGTTCTCCAATCGAACGCAAACTTTATGAAATTGCAGGATGAAGTGGCGGGCACTGAGAACCGGGTCGCCACTGCACGAAACGACTATAACGGCGCCGTACAGGACTACAACACAACGCGCGCCACGTTTCCAACGGTTATCGGAGCTAAGCTATTCGGGTTTAAAGAGGAGCCTTACTTCAAGGCCGAGGAAGGTGCTAGAGCAGTGCCGCAGATCAACGCAAACTCATTGCGGCCGGATAACAAATAGATCTGTGTTTCCGTGGCTAAAAACCACGGGAACTACACATCGCGCAGTGATCACAAGGCTTGCCGCCTGGCTCCAGGCTGCAAGTCTTATCATTTTGAAAGTAATCCACGAGCTCTGATACAACCGCTTCTTCAACCCCAAAGCGATCCAGGCTCGGATGCCACGGTGAATGAACACGCGGACCGCTCACTTTCGATTCGATTTGCACCAGACGGTTTTGGAGTTCATTAAGACTGGCACGCATTGCAGCCAGCTCTGAGCTGATGTCGGTGCTTTGCGGCGCGACAGAGTTCGACGCAACGCGCCGCGCGATTCTCTCGGCCATCATTCTCGCTTGATCTTCCATCGCTATAACAGATCGATCCGATCCACCACTCCGACAATCGCTGAATCGATTGCCGCTCCTGCTTCTCCTGTCGCCGCGGTCGACGCGCTCCAACCCTCCTGAACGATCAGCACTGTATCGCCAACACCCGAATCCACCGAATCAAGTGCCAGGACCGAATAACTCGTCTCCTCGCCTTCCGGCGTGATCTGCTGGCACAACATCACACGCGCATTCTCATAGCGCCGGTTCTTTTTCGTGGCCACGACATTTCCAACTACGCGGGCGAGAATCATCTGGTTACGTGCTTCTCGGAATCAACAATTCCGATGATCGTGCAATCGGTAGGAGTGTCTTCGCGTTTGAAGGGAAAACTCGCTTCCTTTCCGCGACACCAGAACACCAGTTCACCAATACCTGCGCCCACGGAATCGATAGCTACCATTGGCTTTCCGGATGCTTCGAGGTTCCTATCGACAGTCTGCACAATCAAAAGCTTGCGGCCTTCGAGTGAATCGTTCTTGATCGTTGCTACCACTGTGCCGATGACGCGTGCGAGTTGCATGTGTTGGTGTTTGGTTCTTTGTACTTTGTTCTTTGTGCCCGATTTCAACCAAATTCAAAGTTCTAAGTACAAAGCACAAAGATCATTGTTTCACATCAACCGTATCGATCACTCCCACAATTGCCGCATCCACGGGCACGTCCTTCATCCCCTGGGCCAACCGCGCGCTCGATCCGGCAACGACCAGCACGCGCTCGTGAAATCCGGCGCCGACTGTGTCAACCGCAACCACGTAACCGGTCGTATCACTGCCATCTACATTAATCGGTCGCACGATCAACAACTTCTTTCCGCTCAACCGTTCGTCTTTTTGGGTAGCGACAACAGTCCCGAGAATGCGAGCAATGATCATGTCGGATTATCGATCGAGTCCTATAGGCAGGGTTTCGTCGACACTGCCGTGCGGGCGCGGAATCACGTGCACGCTTACCAACTCACCGACGCGTCGCGCCGCCGCAGCGCCTGCGTCCGTCGCAGCTTTCACTGCCGCCACGTCGCCACGAACGATCGCAGTCACAAAACCGGCGCCGATCTTCTCATAACCGACGAGCGTGACATTTGCAGCCTTCACCATCGCATCGGCCGCTTCAATCATTGCCACCAGGCCTTTAGTTTCAACCATTCCGAGTGCTTCTTGCATTCGTTATGCTCCTTCAGCAACAGCTAAACACAGATTTAATAACGGACTATTTACCATTTACCGCCTGACTTAACAATTCGACCAGCTCTTCACGCGTCAGTGAGATCTTGCCGGCGCCATTCTCCGCCGGGCTCTCCTGCAAGTATCCACACGCTTGCCCGCGCGCTGATTCGCCGAGGTACCCAGCAGCTTCGCGCACGTTAATTAACTTCTCAATCGCGTCCGGTGGAAGATTTTTCGAACCGCCGAGCACGCGCGAAAGAATCGCGATCTTCGCCGTGTGTTCGAGAGTTTCGAGACGGTCCCAGGCTTGCCATAGATCTGCACCATAGGCGACCGCGCCGTGATTCGCCATCAGCAATGCGTTGTGATGTTTCACGAATGGCTGCATCTCTTTTGTCAACTCATCTGTTGACGGAGTCCCATAAGACGTTAGCGGCACACAACCGAGCGTCAGGATCACTTCCGATAAGATCGGCTGATCGATCGCGAGACCCGCGACGGCGAACGCGGTTCCGTGTGGCGGATGTGCATGGCACACAGCCTTCACATCCGGACGCTCGCGATAGATCAAAAGGTGCATCGCGAGCTCACTCGAAGCGCGTCGATCATTCAGCGCTTTGCCGTCGATATCCGTGATCGCGATCAGATCTTCGGTCATGCGACCCTTGCACGTCATCGTCGGCGTGGCGAGTATCCGACCATCGTCGAGCCGCACGCTCACGTTGCCGTCAGACGAGACGACGTAGCTTCGCTCGTACATCAGGTGGCAAACGCGGATCAGATCTTGTTTGGTTGTTTGCTCATCCATGCTTGTTTGCTGGACGTTCTCCGTCGTGGTTGAGTGACCGTGCTGTTCGAAGGCTGAGAAAGAAAATACGAAAGCGTCTCCAATGAAGTCGTCAGATCAACTGTTTTGACTTTCACTCCGCGTCGAGCAGTCAGTGAGACTGGCGCAAAATTCAGCACCGCTTTAATGCCGGCGGACATCACCTGATTGAGAACTCTTTGCGCTGCCTTGGCGGGAACTGCGATCACCATCACGTCGATCGCTTCATCGCGAATCACGTTTGCGAGCTCATCAACATCGCGCACGGCGATCTTTCCATCGCCAATCCGCTGGCCAATCTTTTGGCGATCGTTATCAAACAACGCCACTACGGTGAAATTTGATCTGCCAAAGCCATTGTAGTTCGCTAACGCAGTGCCCAGTCGACCCGCGCCGACGATGCCCACGCGGTGTGGACTGTCGAGGCCGAGGATCTTGGTGATGTGATCGCGCAGATCGTCAACGTAGTAACCAACTCCACGGACACCAAACTCGCCAAAGTAACCAAGATCCTTTCTGATCTGTGCGGAATTCAGGTTGAATTGTTCGGCAAGCGCCTGGGACGAAATCGTTTTTATCCCGGCCGTGTGCAGCGCATTCAGGCAGCGCAGGTAAACACTCAAACGGCTGGTGGTTAATTCTGAGATTTTCTCGGATTTCATGAACGCCGCAAGTATAACGCTATTGGGTCGTATAGGTCATATAGCCCTATCAGTCCTATCGTTTTTTGCTACAATCCCGCCCGAAATGATTGCGCATCTCAGCGGCACACTGCTCTCCAAAGAACCGAACCAGGTTGTCGTTGACGTCAGCGGCGTTGGCTATGAAGTCAACATCCCGCTCTCGACGTTCTACGACCTCGACGACGAAAAAACCGCAGTTCAACTACTCATTTATACGCACGTCAAAGAAGACGCATTGCAGCTCTACGGGTTTAAGACGCCGAATGAACGCAGGCTATTCGTCAACTTCATTTCCGTTAGTGGCGTAGGACCAAAACTCGGTATCGCGCTTCTTTCGCATATGAAAGCTGACGAACTAATCGAGTCAATCAAATCCAACAATCTCGCGCGACTTACCCAAATTCCCGGCGTCGGGAGGAAAACCGCTGAGCGACTCGTTGTGGACCTGCGCGACAAGATGACTCAGTTGTCACAAGAACAAGTCGCAGAACAACAGGGCGCAAGACCTGAAGCTGTCCACATCGCTTCCGAAGACACTGTTCGCGGCGATGCCCTGTCTGCTTTGCTCAATCTCGGATACCAGAGATCGGCCGCGGAAAAGGCGATCGATGCCGCACTCGGCGAAGGTGGTGATATAACTGTCGAGTCAATCCTGAGACGCGGTCTGAAGAA
>DATEIS010000550.1:0-16857 GCA_035278765.1 Pyrinomonadaceae bacterium
CGATTCTTGAATCCGTATCCAAACCACGGGCGGCCACAGAGGGCCGCCCCTACAGTACGTTCCGTCCGTTTCACTCTTCGAGCCAAACAACGTAAAATCCCTTCAGAGGTAAACAATTGGCCCGCGAACTCCGTGTAATCAGCAACAATCAGAAGGTCCGTCAACCAAAGCCCGAGTGGCTGCGCATCCGTCTCGGCGATCCGACCAATCAGAACCAGGTCCTGCAACTGATCGAAGGACTCAACCTGCACACCGTCTGCCAGGAAGCGCGCTGTCCCAACATTTTCGAATGCTGGTCCGATCGAACCGCAACCTTCATGCTTGGCGGCGACATCTGCACACGCCATTGCGGATTCTGCGCGGTCGGCAAAGGCCAGCCGGGAACTTTAGATCCCGAAGAGCCGCGCCACGTTGCAGAAGCTGTCGGCCATCTGAACCTCGCTCACGCCGTGATCACTTCAGTAAATCGCGACGATCTGCCGGATGGCGGCGCCGCTCACTGGGCCGAGACGATTCGGCAAGTCCGTGCTCTAAATCCCGACTGCAAGATTGAAGTTCTTATTCCAGACTTCAACGGCGACGAAGCGGCACTCAACACTGTCCTCGACGCTGAACCCGACGTACTCAATCACAATACTGAAACGATCGCGCGGCTTTACCGGCGGGTCAGGCCCGACGCGGTTTACCAGCAATCACTAACCCTCCTTCAACGCGCCGGCGCCCGTCGCGATCGCGAAAGCCGCGGCATGTTAACCAAGAGCGGCATCATGGTGGGCCTCGGCGAAACGTTCGATGAAGTCGTCGAGCTTATGCACGACCTGCGCGCAGTCTCCTGCGACATCATGACGATTGGCCAGTATCTCCAACCACATGCTCGCCGCCTCCCGGTTGAGCGTTACGTAACTCCGGAAGAGTTTGCCAAGTGGCGCGAGGTCGGAATGTCACTCGGATTTCATCACGTCGAATCGAGCCCGCTCACGCGTTCCTCTTACCACGCACGCGAACAAGCCGCGAAATGAAAGCCACCATCTTCAAACAGCATGGCGGGCCGGACGTGCTCGAGTACACGGACGTACCTGACCCGACGATTCGCGCAAATGAAGTGCTGGTTGAGGTGAAAGCGTGTGCGTTGAATCACCTCGACGTCTTTGTTCGCAACGGATTGCCGGGCATTGATATTCCACTCCCGCATATTTTGGGATGTGACGTCGCGGGTGTCGTCAGAGAAGTTGGCGAACTCGTCAACTGGGTCAAGCCTGGCGATGAAGTTATGGTCCAGCCGGGTGGTTCCTGCGGACACTGCGAAGCGTGTCTCAGCGGTCAGGACAATCTTTGTCGCGAATACGACATGATCGGATACCGGCGCAACGGCGGCTATGCGGAGCTGGTTGCCGTTCCGGGCGTGAACATTGTTCCCAAGCCTGCGGAATTAAGTTGGGAAGAGGCGGCTGCGTTGCCGCTGGTCACGGTTACGGCGTGGCACATGCTCGTGACGCGTGCCAACGTGCAACTCGGTGAAGACGTGCTGGTCCACGCTGCCGGCAGCGGCGTCGGTTCAATCGCGATTCAGATTGCAAAATTACGTGGCGCCCGGGTGATAACGACTGCTAGTTCCGACGAGAAGCTCGCAAAGGCGCGCGAACTCGGCGCCGATGAAACCGTCAACTACTCCAACGACGACTGGCCAAAGGAAGTCAGGCGACTGACTGGCCGTCGCGGCGTTGACGTCGTAGTGGAACACACCGGCGCGGCAACATGGCCGGGATCGATTAGTTCACTCAAGAACAACGGGCGGTTAGTCACATGCGGCGCGACGAGTGGTTTCGACGCACGCACGGATTTGCGGCAAGTTTTCTATCGTCACCTGACATTGCTCGGATCGTTTATGGGTTCGAAGGCTGAGTTGCTGGAGGCGATGAAGTTTGTGGCGCAAGGGAAAATTCGCGCGGTTGTCGATCGCGTTTTCCCGCTCAGTGAAGCGCGCCAGGCGCACGAATTAATGGAAAACCGCGGGCAATTCGGGAAGATCGTGCTAACTCCGTAGGCTTATTTCGCTGAATAGTCCTCCACTACGAATCTCTTCTTCAACATCTCGAGATTTCCTTCCTCAAGATTGAAGTTAGTTCCTGCCACTACCTTCGTCTTATCTTTAGTCGCGGCCTTGTCTACAAGCTGGGGCGCGTTAGTTTTAAGAAAGTCACTGTCTTCGGTAGATAAAGGCTTCCTGTCTTTCCGCGAAATCACGTAAATGTATGCGTACTGGCCGTTGCGGACGAACCGGAGTGCCTCTTCGAAATCGGTAAGCGGCGAGGGCGATGGACCTGCCGGAGTCGGAGTGGATGTGTTGGTAGTGGTATTTGATGGGGCGGGCGCCCCGCCGCCGCCACAGGCTGCAAAAATCAGAACAAAAATTAGTCCTACAGGACGAATATTCATTAAGGCACTCCTAGCATACTCTCATCGATTTTCTCGTCCCTAATGTACATGATCGTACATTGAGTGTCCTCGTAAACGATATCAAACCATCCGCTGGCTCTCGCATGATCAAAAAAGTCGTGATGAGTATTGTCTGAAAATACGTAGCGCGCGCCAAAGCGATCGCGAATCAGCGGTCCCGGATCCTCTTCTTTGCCGAGGGTGATGCGATCATAAAGACGCGAGAGTTCCGGATCCTTGTCAAAGAGATAGCTGGGATCGAGTCCCGAGACGTAGTAGTGCGTCTCGTCGAAATAAAAAAGTCGAGGAAAGTCGTCCCAGTCAGTGTTGAAAACGATTTGTCCCGGCGGCACATTAGCCCGCATCCAGGCTGTGCCCTTGGAGTAGTGATCGTGACCCTCGCTTTGTCCGATTTCTTTGGTTGTCGCGCGCAAATTGAAGAAGAGAAACACACTCAGAATAATCGCTACACCCGACACTGCAATCACTCGGACCACTCCGCGCCAATCACCTTTTTGATCCGCCGGCGCGGGCACACCCTCGCGATCCAAAAATGGCTTCAGTTCCTCCAAAATATCGGGCGGCAGCCGCGTGAGATATGGACGAAATCCTTCGAGCCATGGTTGTAATGAAAAGCCCGCGAACAGGATCGCGAATGGCGGCCAGTACTCCGCAATTCGCTTCCAACGTGCCGTCATGATCATCAACGCCGTGGAGAAGAGCAGGAAGAAGATCGAGTAATGCGCGCGGCGGTGTTCTGTAGGTTCAAACGCGACATAGCCGACCAGCATCGCGATACAAGCAACGGCCGAATTCCCAAGAAATTCCCAGGAGTCGTACGGGTACCACTCCGAACCGACTCTGGTGTCGAAGTCGCTCGCGGTCAGCTTGATTTGCATGTGTTCCCAGAGCAGTTGGAAATTGTGTGGGAAGTAGGGATTGATAACGAGTCCGGCCATGCATCCTACGAGCACAAAAACCAGCGGCCGCCATTCGAATCGTCTTTCTGTTATCGCGACAACGATCACCCAGAACACCACGGCCATCACAAGCAGCACGAACATGTCGTAAGTCCAGGTGAAGACGAGGGAGAGCGGCAATAAGGGCCAGTGCTTCCGTTTGAAAAATAGGTGAATGGCAATAACCAGGTAGACAATCGCGAGGGGCGGCGCCTTGGCCATGTTCATGCGAAACAGAAAGGGCGCCGAACAGGTGAGGAGGGCGATTAGCCACACGAGGGCATAACGCACGCGATAACGAATCAACAGCCAGTAGCACGAGAAGACCGCCAAACCTGCGAAAAACGCTGACGCAATCTTTGCTCCGAGTCGTGGGTCTGAAAACGCTGCGAACGGAATCTGGAATATGTGAAACAGAAGATGGTGGTCTACATAATCTTTGGGATTAAGCGTGGTTAGTGGAAGCCACGGAAAGGGAGGCGGAAAATTCCCACTTTTCATCGACTCCCAAAGTGTCCGCGTCCACTTAATGTGGTAGTAACCGTCAAAATCGCCACAGCAGATAGCTGATGTCGACCACTGAAGCTGCCAGAAAATGATACCGATGGCGATAGCGCCGATTAAAAGCTGAATGATTCTGATGGACTGCTCGGATTGAAGTCTGGAGAGTATGCCGGAGGAGGTCGTCATCAATCGTTCAACCGGGTCTTTTGCGTAAGCTCACAGTTGATCGATCAGGTCGAGTAGAGCTCGAGGATCGATCGGCTTGGTCATATGAGCATTGAAACCTGCGTTGGTCGATCGTTCCTTATCGTCGAACATCGAATAGCCCGTAACGGCAACCATCGGAACAGTCTGGTAACCAGGCAACAGTCTCATTTCTCGGGCCAATTGGTAACCGTTCATTTCGGGCATGCCGATATCGGAAATGATCACGTCAAACTGGCGTTCGCGTGCCGCCTTGAGTGCTGCCGGCGCTGAAGCGGCAGTAACTACCGAATAGCCTGCGTGGGTCAACACCACCGCAAGCATTTCTGTCACATCAGCAACATCATCAACGACCAGGGCCGTTCTACGTTGGCGCGGTTCGCTGTGCAAAAGGTCGGCATCAGGCGCCAGATCACTTGATTGATTGGTCTGGGGTGGCAAAGACTGACTGAGAATATAGTGAAGGGAGGGCTGAAAATCGGCACTAACGCGCGATGAGTAATTATCTCGCATCGAGGCAGCCTTTCCGCAGGTTTTTAAGCCAGACCGCGTGTTGTAGGAGAGCAACTTTACTGTAGCCGAAACAGCGAGTGGTGTCTACACAAGTCTTAATTTTTGATTGGCTGAATTTGCTTACTCACTTTATCGCACTAGAAGAAAAACTTCGTGGACAGTCTCAAATTAATTTGCTACGTTGCATCAAACTCAAAAATTTAAAAGGAGCGAAGGGCAATGGCAGCCAAAAAAGGAACCAAGAAGTCCAGAGGCGCGCGCAAAGGAGCCGGTAAGGGAACAAAGAAGAGCGCGTCAAAATCGAAGTCCCGAGGCGGCGCTAAGAAGTCTGTGAAGGCAGCCAAGAAGTCGACGAAGAAGGCAGGTAAGGGCGGCACAAAGAAAGCGGCAAAGGCCACTAAGAAAGCGGCCAAGAAGACTACGAAAAAAGCCGCCAAGAAAACGACAAAGAAAACAACAAAGAAGACGTCGAAGAAGTCGCCAGCAGTAGCTCCACCACCGCCAACTGCGCAATCCGATGTTCCGGATAACATGATGTTGAGCGGAACTACTGGTGACGAAGGCGCTGGTGGTGAATCAGAAGCCGCCGCCGAAGAAGGCAGCTAGGTTAGGGACGGATTAGACGGATTTTGGTTGATGTATCCAGCCGGCAATCTTTTTATCCCTGTAGCGCACGGCCAGTTAGAAGCAATTCTGAAAGAGCCTCGCCAAGGTTCGCCTAAAGGTGTAGCGCTGGTCCTACATCCACATCCACTCGGTGGCGGCACGATGCACAATAAGGTTGTGTTTCGTGCCGCCGCTGCTTTGAACGATGCCGGCCTCACAGCCCTGAGAATCAACTTTCGTGGCGTTGGTCAAAGTACCGGTGTACACGACGATGGACGTGGTGAACAAGACGACGTTCGCGCCGGGCTCGACTACCTTTCACAACAATATTCCGGTCAAAAGATCCTATTGTGTGGATTCTCCTTCGGCGCCAGAGTCGGGCTCGAGGTTGGAATTCAAGACCCCCGTGTGGAATATCTCATCGGCATTGGCACACCGCTCGAAAAGTACGATTTCAGTTTTCTTTCACGCTGCCGAAGGCCGCTGTTGTTGGTCCACGGAGAACACGACGAGTTTGGCGACGTCGAGCATTTACGAAAACTCGCCGCAGACCTCGAAAAAAATACACCAGTTCGATTGGTGGTCGTTCCAGGCGCCGGACACTTTTTTGACGGCGGACTGGACGAACTCAAACACGCGATTACCGAGTGGACCACCGAGCACTATCCGAGTTAGTCTTTATCTGAACTAATACTGATAAAGCCCGACGACTGTGGCTTCTTATCTCTTAGCCGAAATCTCACGAGGGTGAAGCCGACCGCGAAGACAACCGCAGCCGCAACCCCACCGAGTAACAACGTTCCGAGATCGTCAAAGTTAGTAGGCGTGTCCTGAAGGAAGCTGATCAGCGCCAACGTGTTTATGCAAAGTGAAAAGATAATCATCATTCACGACCTTTCTGCCAGGCGCGTCGATGGGGAGTGGCGGGTTAGACACCGTTGTCTGATTTTTTGTTCCTCGCTACGATAGCTCGCATGCACGATTACACAGACCCGGCGATCCGAATCACACTTTTGCCGCGTGACACCAACTCACGCGGAACAATCTTTGGCGGCGTTATTCTCAGTTACATCGACACGGCGGGCGCGATCGAAGCGCATCGTCACACGCGCATGGAACGCTTCGTCACGGTGGCGATGAAGGAAGTGATCTTTCACAAGCCTGTGTTCGTGGGCGACCTGGTGAGTTTTTACTGTGAGACAGTGCGCGTCGGCAAGACTTCAATAACGGTTCGCGTGATCGTAGAAGTGGAACGACTGGGGAAGAGTGAACGCGTACGCGTCACCGAAGCGGAAGTGATTTATGTAGCCGTCGACGAGCATGGCGAGAAGATGCCGATTATAAAGCAATGAGCTTAGAGCTTAGTTCTTTGTACTTGGTTAAAGAAAAGCACAAAGTACAAAGCACAAAGATCAATTGAGGCGTGCCTGCATGCGTCTCAAAGCGACTGCTGCTTCAGTAAAATCAGGCTTTTGCTCGAGCGCTAATCCATAATGCCTTGCGGCTTCGAGAAATTGCCGTCGCGTTTCATAAACACGACCCAGATTGAAGTGCGGAAACGCGTACGACTCATAACGCGGCGCTAACAGCGCACGCTTGAACCACCGCACCGAGCTGTAAGGATCGCCCTTCGCCAGCAGATAGCTTCCAATATCGTTGTAAGGATTGCCGAGCGTTTCGTCGACGCGGATCGCCTCCAAACATTCCTCAATCGCTTCGTCATAACGTTTCTGAAAACTGTAAACCCAGCCGAGAAATGTGTGCGCCTCGGCGGTTGGATAAGTCTCGATCGATCGCTTGTAGAGCTCGATAGCCCGCTCGTAGTCGTTTGCGACCTGCGCCTCATAAGCCTCATGAAAAAGCTGATTTGCTTCGAAGCGTTTAGCTTCTGATACATCGTCGTAGGACTGCATAAAACTTAGTTACAGTTTGCACTCGACTTCTGCGCTACGTCGAGACGTTTGATGCGTCCCTCAACCTTCGGGGAAATTGCCCTCGGGCCGAGCGCTTTCTTCACCGTGTCGGCGTCGGTTGATAGCCGCTCCGGTGGGATCACGACCGTTGAGCCCTTGAACATCGCATACCCATCACCGCCGTCGAGTCCGATGAACGTCGTCGTCGTCAACGTATATTTTTTCGCATCGTCGAGCGGAAGGTTGTTTACTTTCACGTCGACAAGTCTCGATCCGGGCGGCCGGCTTGCATCGAAAGTAAACTTGATACCTGAAACCTGCGGAAAACCTCCCGGCTGCGAATCTTCCGCGCTGCGACTCACACCGTGTTCGAGCGCCGCTCGCAACGTCGCGCCCGTCACTTCAATCTTCACCAGTTTATTTTTGAATGGCAAGATGGACAGCACATCTCTATTCGTCAACTTGCCCGGCCCGATGATGCCGTCAGCGCGAACCGAGCCTCCATTCATGAATCCCACATCGGCCGCAGTCGATTTGCGGAATGCATCGGTGATGAAGTTGCCGACGTTCGTTTCGCGAGTGCGATTTTCAGCGCTGCGCGCATCGAGTGCAACGCGAGTGGTGCCGACAGGCTTCGCGAGCTCAGTTAAGAGTCCGGAATATTTTTTGTAGATTGCAGCAAACTCAGGCGCTTCCTTTGTGCTGCTGTCGACGGGAATCACTTTCCAGTCGATGCTGTCGAGCTCGCCGTCCGGGGAAATGTTCAAATCGATCTGCCCGAGCTCGCGCGCGTCGGAAGTCATCTTGAAGATGGGCGCACTGCCCGCATGCGACTCGAGCAACGTGTGTTCGTGACCGCCGATGATCACATTGACGCCGGAGCAACGTGCGACTTCCTTGTCTTCTCGCATCGAGAGGTGCGTCAACGCAATTACAACTTTCACGCCCTGCCCGTGTAGCTCTGACACAACCTCCTTCGCGGTGTCACATGCATTGCGAAACTCGATGTTGGGACCGGGCTTCGAAGTAATCTTCGTCTCCGGTAAGACGAGACCGAAGAGTCCGACCTTTACGCCGCCAAACTCGCGCACCACGTAACGTTTGGCATCACCGAAAGGCTGATTTGTGCGCGTGTCGATCACATTCGCCGCGATCCACGAAAACTTCGACTCTTTGATCCTGTCGACCAACACCTCTGGTCCAAAGTCGAACTCGTGATTTCCAAACGTCGCATAATCGAGACCAATCGCGTTCCAAGCTTCGATCATCTGTGCACCCTTGTAAGTGATAGATTCGACTGACGGCGAAATCGTGTCGCCGGCCATCATGAATAACGTGTTGGGATTTTTCTCGCGGATCGATCTTGTCAAGGTTAGAACGCGGCCGAGCCCGCCACTCTTGCCTTGATCGACGGGAGCAAATTGATAGACGTCGTTGACCTGGAGCAAAGTGACTTTGATGTTGCACTGAGTCTTTTCCTGTGCAGCAATAGAAAAGATCGCAGTGATGAAGAGGACCAAAGCCAGCGCGGTCCGGCGCGGAGACATCAAATGGGGGCTCATCTTGTTCACCTCGAATATGACTTTGGGTGTGAATTATACTCAGGGTAGTCGATGCCGGATAGAGAGACATTCTTCATAACAGGCTTTCCGGGTTTTATTGCGAACCGGCTTCTTGAGCGTCTCGCCCGGAAGGAGTGTAACTTCATTCTGCTCGTGCAGCCGTCACTCGTGGCGCGCGCGTATGAAGAGATTGATCGTATTGCCTCGGTCACTGGTCGAAGCATTGCTGACTTTCAGATCGTCGAAGGCGACATCGCGGAACCGAGGCTTGCCTTGAATGCATCGGATCTGGAGTTGGTCCAACAGGAAGCAACACGCGTCTTTCATCTTGCCGCAGTTTACGATCTCGCCGTTCCCGAGGATGTTGCTATGCGCGTCAATGTTGGTGGCACGCGCAACATGGTCGAATTCGCGCGCTCGCTTCCGCACCTGAAACAGTTTCATCACGTCTCGACGTGTTATGTGGCCGGGAAACGCACGGGAGCGATTCTCGAAACGGAGCTACGACACGACGCGGGTTATCGCAACTATTACGAAGAGTCGAAATATCTTGCGGAGTTGGAAGTCGATTCCGCCAAAACGGATCTTCCCGTTACGATTTACCGGCCTTCAGTGGTTTGTGGTGATTCGCAAACAGGCGAAACAGGGAAGTACGACGGAGTTTACTTTCTGATTCATTACCTGCTTCGTTGGCCGAGCATGCTGTCGCTGGTCAATATCGGGAACCACAAAGTGAGTTTGAATCTGGTTCCGGTGGATTACGTGGTGGATGCGATGGCGGCCCTCGCCTTCGACGAACGAGCGATCGGCAAGACGTTGCAACTGGCCGATCCGTCGCCACTTTCGACGAACCAGTTGTTCAATTCGATTGCTAATTCTATTGACGGTCGTAGATCAAAGATTACCGCACCTGCAAAATTAGTCAGATTCTTTCTAATGCTGCCGCCCTCACCGCGGATCACAGGCCTGCCGCATAACGCTGTGCCTTACTTTTTTGTCCGACAGCTCTACGATACAAGCCAGGCGCATGAATTACTCGCCGCTCATGGAATTCAGTGTCCATCATTCGAAAGTTACGTCGACCGCATCGTCGATTTTGCTCACAAACATCCCACTATCCGCCACGCTTGACAATCTTCTAATTTAGAATTAGTCTAAATCTATCTTGAAGGAAGACAAACAAAAACCAAAGCTGACGCCCCAAAGAGAGGCGGTTTTTCAGGTCATACAGGAGCGAGACGACCACCCGACCGCCAGCGATATCTTTGAGGCGGCGCGGCAACGCCTGCCCGGTATCAGTTACGCAACCGTTTACAACTCGTTGCGCTACCTGAAAGATGCAGGTTTGGTTTACGAGATAAATTTTGGCGACAGCGCCAGCCGCTACGATCGCGAAACCGATCGTCACGATCACGCGATCTGTAACGACTGCGGGAAGCTGGTTGATTTCGATCTGCCTGACGCGGCAAAGCTCATGCAGGCAGCGGCGCGGAAGTCACGGTTCAAGCCTGATTCGGTTCACTTAACGTTGAGGGGACGTTGTCCGGATTGTTGTGCAAGCAGCTCCGAATACGCGAAACCGAACAGAAGTTAGACAGGATTAACAATAAAGCAATTTCAAATTACTTGGAGGATACATGTCAGCAACAGCAGTAGCAGCAGAGAAGGCGATGGTGGGCCAGCCGGCGCCGGATTTCGAAATGGCCTCAACGAAGAATATCGAGAAACTCAACGAGCCCGTAAAGCTCGCCGATTATCGCGGCAAGTGGCTTGTTCTCGTTTTCTATCCACTTGACTTCACGTTTGTTTGCCCCACGGAATTGACGACGTTCAGCGATCGTTACCAGGATTTCGTCGACATCGGCGCCGACATCATCGGCATTTCTACTGACTCGGTTTATTCGCACCGCGCCTGGCTGAACACTTCGCGCGACAAGGGCGGAGTCGAGGGACTGAAATACCCGCTGGCAGCCGACGCCACCAAAGACATCGCGAGAGACTACGGCGTTTTGATCGAGAATCGCGGTATCGCACTGCGCGGTCTGTTCGTGATCGATCCGGAAGGCATTCTTCGTTACAAAGTTGTGCATGACTTGAACGTTGGTCGTTCGGCTGAAGAAACGCTCCGCGTGATTCAGGCTTTGCAGACCGGCGGTTTGTGCCAGGCTGAATGGAAGCCCGGGCAGAAAACACTTAACTAATTCAAACCATCCACAGATTACACAGATCAATTCTGCGTAATCTGTGGATAGCTTAACGAGAAAACAGAGATGGCAATGAAGATTGGAACACAGTTGCCCAGTCTTGAAGGCGCAACGGAATGGTTTGGCGGCACTCAGGCTCACGCCGAGCAAGAGGCCACCGGCCATCCGACGCTCGTTCACTTCTGGTCAGCGAGCTGCGGGGTTTGTAAAGACAACCTGCCGCGTGTTGGGCAATGGCGTGATGAAAAGAAAGACCAGGGACTGCGCGTGATCGGCATTCACATGCCGCGCTACGAAGCAGATACAGACGTCGAAGCCGTCCGCGACTTGATCAGTAAGTATGGAATCAGTGAGCCGGTGGCCGTCGACAATGAACACAGATTAAAAGACGCGTTTCAGAACGATCAGGGGTTTGTGCCGGCGTATTATCTGTTCGACGCTGAAGGGAAATTGAGAAGTTTTGCCGCGGGTGAGCGCGGGCTCGATATGCTCAAGACGGCCTTGGACCGCGTGATAGTTAGACAGGATTGAAAAGATTTTCAGGATGAACAGGATTCCATCTTATAAATCCTGTTCATCCTGCTAATCCTGTAAACAACTTAGTTAAGAGATAGAAGCTCACAACGGCACTCGCCAGCGCCAGTGCAATCAATCCAACAATAATCCCACCGACAAAAATCCAATCACTCATTTGCGCTGAACGCTCTTCTTCACCAGAAACAGTCGCATGTTTGCGCAGCAAGTCGATATTCATGTGATTCGACTTCCACCAGGCATCGGCAAGATCGCCGACCACCGGCAGTGATCCCATAACGTAGTCGATAGCGATGTTGAAACCCATCCGCAAGAGCGTGATCTTCGGAACACGATGGCGAACGGCTGAGACGAGGATATAGAAGGAAACGAGCGAGGTTGTGGTGTCGCCGAAGCCGGGAATCAGGCCGATCAAAGCATCGAGCCCGAAGCGCCAACCGAGCACCGGCACGCGGAACAGATCGTCCATCAGCCAGCTCAGACGTTCCACGTTCTTGTCGACGGGCTTACGTTCTGAGTCTCGTTCGAGAGCGAGCTCATCGAACCGAAATGGCTTCGTCTTCAACGAATGCGTGTTACTTGTCGCCAAAAAAATCCCCCCACTTTCGCAAGTGCGTTAAAAGCGTTCTTATCACCTGACTTTTGGGGAGTTTGTCTCGTGGTGATACCCAGGGTTGCGGCTAACTCCTGATCCGGAGTCGCGATGTCTTCATCGCCGCGCTTGGCCGTTAGCCAGCGGGTAAATGTACGTCCAATCATCCGTCTTTGTTCAACCGGAGCTTCGGCGACGAGGGCGATACGCAAATCCTCGAGTTGTGCAATCTCGTAAACGTTTGCTTGATAGTATTTGCGGAGCGCCGCGAAGACTTTTTCTTCGCCCAGCGTCTTTTGCAGATCCACAAACATCAGCGCTCCCTTGGCACTGACGATGGCTGCGTACTGAAAAGTGTTGCGATAGTCGCGCGACGGACGGTTGGCGTCCATATCGTCGCCGCCAAACGTACGATAGAGACGGTACACACCACGCACTTGATCGTTCAGGACGGCCTCGGCGCGTTGCTCGCCATAAGTGTTCTTGTAGTAGAGCAGCGCCGACCAGCACGAGAGCGCTTCGTCCAACAGAGGTTCGCGGGCGGGATCGTTTCCCACTGCCGCGCCCCACCACTGATGTGCAACGAGATGCGCCACAGCCCATTCCAAACTTTCCTCGACAGACGGTCTCTGCTCGCGAATTATTTCCGGCAGATTGCGTACGGCGGGAGAGTCGAAGTCGACATAAAAGGCGCTGGCGATGATATTGAATCCGGAAAACTCACAACTACCGAGTCCCGCGACCAGAGGCGCTTCGGCGATGCTGACTTGTTTGAACGGCAATGGTCCAAATAGTGAGGTAAACACTCGCAGCGAGTTGGCGGCAACGGTGAGCGCACGTTTTCCGACGCGTTCGTGATCCGCCATGTAGATCGATCTGATGTTGACGCCTTGTATTTCCGTGTGTTCACTCTTCAAACCGCGGCCGGCGAGGATCGCAAAATCACGGACTGAAGACGCGGAAAATGTCTGGCCGGTCTTGTCACTTCGTGGACCAGTTTCGACACCGGAAGTGAATACTTCAACTCCCTGATTCGTTATCACGTTTACTTCGTAGTCCGACGCTTCGTTAAAAATGAAATCACCGACAGAGGGTTCGAGTTTGCGTCGCCATTCGTCACCGTCGTGCACGGCAAGAACAGGGTACGCAGTTCCGAGAAGCATCACGCCGCGGCAACGGAAATTGATGTCACGCGCGCGACGCATTTCGCGATCGCTGCGCAGTGCGGCGCTAACTTGTTTGACGACGTGAGTCGTCAGGCTTGTTTCGTCGCGATCGATTTCCGGAACCGAACCTTTAAATTTGATGATGATTTCAGTGGAGCCTTCGGGGGGAACTTGTTCGCGCAGGTTTACGCGAAGCGTGGTGCCCTGATCGTCCAGAAATGAAAATAATTGCGTGTCGTCGGTACCGGAGCGAACTTCGACAATATCGAGGCGCGGTTCGTCTGCGTCCTGCGCAGCCCCATTGTTTGACTGTGGCTCGGCGGTGCGCAGATTGGGATAGAGGTGAAAGTAAAGGATCGAGCTCGCCTTTTCACCGCGATTAACCCAACGAACTCTTTCCACGCCCGTATAAGTCAGCCGGTCGAAATCGATCTTCAGATCAATCTTGTAGGAATGTTTTTGCGCGGGCTTCGGCGATGTTTGAGCGTTGATCTCCTGATACGTAGCCGCCGCTACGCAGACACTAACCAAAACGCAAAGCATTAATAGATCGCCGGGCGTGCGGTTTATGTGTCTTCTGTACATCTTACTGGCTAACTTTTCTTTCGTGTTCCCGGTCTGATTGTGATCGACTGAATCACGTCACCGCGCACGATCTTGTCGACCACGTCCATTCCCGTTACGACTCGTCCAAAGACCGTGTAGCCACCATCGAGGTGTGGCTGTGGTGAGTGCGTCACGAACCATTGCGAACCGCCCGTATCCTTGCCCGACAGTGCCATGCCGACTACGGCGCGGTCGTAGAGCAGTTGATTGATCTCGCAGCGGATCTGGTACCCCGGCCCGCCGTTACCATCGCCCCTCGGATCACCGTCCTGAATCACAAAATTAGGGACTACGCGGTGAATCGTGACGTTTCGATAATAGTCTCGTAGGGCTAGCTGAACGAAGTTGTCTACGGTAAGGGGGGCCGCATCGGGGAGCAGGTCAATAGTAAACGAACCCTTGCTGGTAGTCACGACGGCCCGGACGGTTTTTCCGATCCGGCCGAGAGCGCGTTGGTAATCTGCGTCTGAGTTGCGCGACTGAACGGTTCCAACCTGAGCGGAAAAATCACCTGCTCCGTTCGCTTTCAATAGATTTGCAGCTCGGCGACGGATGAGCAGATCATTGGATTTCAGTGCTTCTTTGAGAATCGCGTTTGCGGCGTCAGTCTTCTGTTTACCGAGCGAATCGAGGATCGAGAGCGCCGCATCGTTCAACTTATCGTTAGCAGCCTGTGGCCAGGCGGCTGCGAGTGCACGCGTGTTCTCTTCCGATGGTGGAAGATCGCCTAACAAATCTGCGGCAGTGCCACGAACTACAACGTCGCTCTCTTTAAGTTGCGCTTGCGCGACAGTTCCTAAGTCAGCCGGTTTGAATGCAGCGACTGCACGTAGCACGTCGGGAATTGCGTACTCGGAGTGAACGGCAACGAGCGTGTTTATGGTTAGACCCGAGTTGCGGTAGTCAAGCATTGCGCGTAGCAGCGACTGTGCGGTGGCGGCGAGCTCGGCTTTATTTTTGACTGAATCCGGCAGCGCCGCTATTTCTCCGAGACCGGCGGCAATACCTGATGCCGCGCGCCAGTTGAGAAGAATCGTCTCCTGAACTTTTCGTTTGGCTTGATCGGCGGATCCGAAGTCAGCAACATATGTAGACGGTGCGATGCGCACAAACGCCAGCTCGACCTCAGGCGCATTGTGATTCAGAGCCTCACTCAATTTGCGCAGCCATGTGATCGCAGCTTGATCGTCCTTCTGCGGCCACAAACGACCGAGTGTAGTGGCGATCTCGAGGATCTCGTTGAGCTCGGCTGGTCTTTCGCCAACGTTTGCTTGCGCGAGAACTTGCCCGCGTTTCAGTAATGGTTCAGCGGCGCGCGGATCTTTGAGTGATGCGAGCGCACGGATGGCGTTGACTCTGACGCGCGAATCAGTGTCAGTCAGGGCGTGAGATACCAACGCTTCATAGGAATTCTTATCTTCGGCGATTCCGAGAACACGCGCGGCATTGGCGCGCACGATAGGATCCGGGTCTGACGCCAATAATTTTCGCAACTGCTCGACTCCGTCTTTCAGGCGCATTCGGGCCAGTGCATTTCCAGCATCAGCGCGGACGCGTGGATTTGTGGAACCCAGAAACTTGGCGATTGTTGGGCCGGCGTTGGCTGGTCGCGCCCGCAAAATAGCGGTCAAACCGAAAAGAATTAACTGATCGGCTGCACGTTCGGGGGCAGCGTTCAACGTTTCGAGGATGACAGCGCCGAGTTCGCGCTGACGCGCTTCCTGTTCTCTCGGCAGCACAGCGGCGATCTTGCCCAACCCTTCCACAGCTCTTGCTTTCAGTTCAACTGAATTACGGTCGTTCTTTAGCACCGTCACGAGCGCGTTTGCGCCTTTTTCCGATTCCACTTCACCGATTGCAAACGCCGCCATTGCACGAACACTCGGATCGGCATCTTTGTCGAGAAGTTCCGTGAGCGCACCGAGTGAGTCTTCGTTTCCGATTCGTCCTGCAGCGAGTGCCGCTCTACTTCGAACCGCAGCATTGGGGCTTGAGAATAGTTTGCGCAGGTTATCGTCCCAACGTCGTTCATCTTCGGCTTTGGTGATGAGAAGCAATGTCGGCGCGGGGATTGGACGTTTCTGAGCGAAGCTTGCAGAAGCTAAGACAATGCAAATCAGAAGCGCACAAATAATTTTGTTGGGCATAGGTGACGAATCATACATTAGACAGGATTTACAGGATTAACAAGATTTACAAAAAAATAAGGGGTGGCCCAACGGACCACCCCGGTTCAATCAACTTGCAAAAATTTCTTAGCTGACGACGTTCGAAACAACCGGACTGCTGGCTGGTTTCGACGTAGCATCCGCCGGAATCGGCTTCATTTTGGAGGTGTCGAGCGGCTCTTCCTTCTTGACGCTCTTAGCCTTGTCCGCTGCCTGGGTCATTTGCACCATCTTACAGCTTCCTTCAAACACGGCGCCCTGCTCGATGATGAGCGAAGGAGTTTGAATGTTGCCGTTAACTTTCGCGGCGCGGCCAAGTTCCAACCGCTGCGTGGCAATAATGTCGCCGTTAATGGTTCCATGAATCACGGCCACGGCGACTTCAATATTCGCGTCAACTTTTCCGTTTGCACCCACGATGAGCGTACCACTCGTCGAGCTAACGCGGCCTGACAGGTGACCATCAACTCGCATCATGGCCTTAAAGTTAGCCTCACCGGTGACTACCGTGCCGCCGCCAACGAAACCACTGAGCGTGCCTTCCTTGATATCTCTGGCCAGCGTTTCGCTTTCAGTCATCGCACCGCGGGGTGCGGGCGGCTCGACTGCCGGCTTTGTCTCAACACTCGTTGACTGGTACGAGGGGTACGACTTGGCAGCGTAATCAGGAACCTCCGGCTTCTGGGTGGAGTGGTCGTTCTCTTCCTGATCCTTATTCTTTCCTATCCTGAGCATTTTTTACCTCCGTAAAATATGGGGGCGCGGAAGTTTGGTCACCGGCCGTCGGAACCTTGAAGCAAACGACGCGCTTTCCTTTTTTTAGTGGATTCCTAGCTTTGACCGCTAGTAACGATGATTCGCCGCACAGAAGCGGGCTCCCCATCATAGAC
>DATEIS010000551.1:0-10523 GCA_035278765.1 Pyrinomonadaceae bacterium
GGATTTTTTAATGAATCGAGTAATGCGGTTCGAGTTTCAGCCGCAGTGTTGAATCGTTGTGCCGGATCTTTCGCGAGCAGGCGAACGATGACTGTTTCCAGAGCACCTGGAATGTCAGGACAAAGCATGCGCGGCGGAACAACGTGCGCGTGAACGTGCTGGGAAACAATCGTCAGCGGATCGTCGCCAGTGAACGGCACACGTCCTGTCGTCAATTCATAAAGCAGAACGCCGAGCGCGTAGAGATCCGTGCGACCATCGACTGTTTGGCCCAACGCTTGTTCAGGCGCCATGTACGCGGCCGTGCCGACGATGATACCCGCGCGCGAGATCCGTGCGCCGTAAGCGGGTAGAGCGAGTCCGAGATCCGCTAGCTTGACGTTGCTTGCTGCGCTCGTTCCGGAGAGCAGTACGTTGTCAGGTTTCAGATCACGATGAACGATCTGATTATTGTGTGCGTGTTCGAGTGCGTCACAAATCTGAATTGCGATGTTGACGATTCGCGAGATTTCAGTCGGACGTGCCTGCGAGAGACGCGGTCCTGCGACGAGCTCCATCACCAGGAATGGAAATCCGCTCGCTTCGCCGACGTCGTGAATGGTGACGATGTGCGGATGATTTAGCGCTGCGGCGGCGCGTGCCTCGCGCACGAGGCGTTCACGCGCGTCGGAGTTTTGCGCAGTGGTTGCGAGAACTTTGACGGCGACTTCTCTCTGGAGCTCGAGATCCGTCGCGCGATAGACGGTGCCCATGCCACCACGACCGAGTTCGCTGTCGAGTCGATAGCGGTCACGCAGAATTGTGCCCAGAAGGGGAACAGTCGTGCGTAGCTCATCCGGAAGGATGCGCGTCTGCTGGGAGTCGACCATGCCACAAAGAATAGAACCAGCCACAAAAAAGCACAAAAGGCGCAGACAGCTTGAGTTCTTTGTGCTTAGTGCTTTGTACTTTGCAAGTTCGAAAAAACAAAGAACTAGCACCAAGGACCAAGAACTAAACTAGGGCTTGAACGTGTAGGTGATCGTGCCTTCGGTTTCGCGGTTGCGAAGTTTTTGCGCGTCGAAGGTTGCTTTCATCGCGGCTTCGGTTGAGCAGCCGCGCATGAGCCAGTCGCCGCCGGAGCCGCGCGCCCAGTTAACCTGTCCGCTCTTGTCGACCAGGATCCGAACCGTCACCGTGCCGGACATAATTTCCGCGCCCCTCATTGGACACTCGGCTTCAGG
The DNA here is from genome assembly GCA_035278765.1 of Pyrinomonadaceae bacterium. GTDB lineage: Bacteria > Acidobacteriota > Blastocatellia > Pyrinomonadales > Pyrinomonadaceae > PSRF01. The sequence goes on from DATEIS010000551.1 coordinate 1,224, forward strand.
TAATGAAACCGCTTTGCCAGCCAGTTCTGTGCTGACTTCCGGCGTTCCTTTTTGAATTGTATTCTGCGGTTCCGCGACGGCAGGGGTAGCAGTCTGGTTTGCTTTATACACATAGGTGGTGATGAGTGAGCCCATGACGAGCGAGCCGGCGAGAGTGACGGCCAGGAGTATCCAAAACAGTGGTCCATTTTTTTGCTTTGGCGCCTCTGCGACGATGGGTGAGTCAAGGTCGACGAGGGGCACCATATGCTGCGAGCAATACGCTACCAGATCAGCGTTGTAGATCTCGTTACACTCTGGACATCGCTTGCGCTTGGGTGATTTAGCCGGCTCGACCGGTGGTGGCGCCAAAATCCTCGGAGCACTGGTGATGATTGTTTCTTTCGGCGGTTCCGGCGGCGGCGGTGGTGGGTCCTCTCGAACTGCACGCCGTTCGGGCGTCGGTTCATTCCGATTGAGCCGGCGCATGGCTTGCTCATCAAGCCGCTGCTTGACGCCGTCCACCCAACGTTTACTCTTTTCCTCAGAACCAGGACTCTTTACTTCATCATTACGCGGAGCTGGTGGCGCTTCAACGACGGGCTTCTCTGTCTCTTCGACGGGAATCACGATTCGTCTGGGTCGAGTGGAAGGGTCAGGTCGGGTTGTGAGGATAGCGTACGCTTCGTTAAGTCCTCTGCGTTGTGCCCACTCGATCGCGTTGAGACCGAGATTGTCCCGCAGCTGCGGATTGGCGCCCGCATTCATCAACATTCGAACGACATTTGTGTGACCGAAGATGACGGCAAGGATGAGGGCCGTTTGACCGCCGTTGGTAGTTTCGTTTACGTCCGCGCCGTTAGCCAGCAATGCGGACACAGTACTTTCGTCACCGGAAGTAACGGCGTTAGTTAACGAAATCGAAGAACTCACCGCACGATCCCTTCAAAACCACGTAACAAGGGGGCTCGTGCGTTATTCTACAGGATCGCCCTGAAAAATCTTCCCAATCCTGTCTCAAAAAGGCGGCGGAACAAAAGCCGAGTTGAATCCCAGCGCGTCCGGAAACGCCGCCGGCGTCGGACGCACTCCGGTGCGTACCCACGTGTCGATCGCGCCAATCGCGAGCAGGATTTGGGGTCCAGTCAAGTTGCAGTGACCAACGCCGGTCGTGAACCTTTGGAAAAGTAAGTCTTCTTTACCGGCCGCCGCATTCAACTCTGCGTACGCTCGATCATTCGCAACCACCAATAACGGATCGATGATCGTGTGCATGGTCAGAATCGGATTGCGAATCTTGCCGTTGAAGTCAGTGTTGTTACGCACGTAATTTCTTGCCGACTGTTTTGCTTCGATGTCTCGTCTCGCGTTCATTTGTGCAAGCCACGCATCAATTACCGGGGTCGGTAGTCCGATGCCGGCGAGATAAGCCTTCTCGGCGGCGGTGAGTTCGTAATTCTGATCGAGGTTCTGAACGATTGGACCACCCGCGCGACGTTGCAACTCTGCGCGCGCTTCAGTGAAGAAGAAAAAGTCAGTCAAAGCCCAGCCGGGGAAGAACGCAGGTGGCGGTGGCGGCGTAATACCACGACCGGGATTCTTCGCCACCAGTCGAATAAATTCAAACTTCGGAAAGTTTGCGATGTTGCTGAGTTCGGGCGCGAGTTTCGCGAGCACTTCGGTGTCGAAGTCGATGTCGTTTCTGACTTCGCCGACTGTTCCCCACGATGGAGGGATTCCGAAGACGACGTCGTAAGCGAGATAAAGCGGTACGCCACTGTCCCAAAGACGAGTCGCGCCGGCGCCCGCACTACATAAACAGAGCGCGCCGTCGTAGATCCCGTTGAACTGTTCCATGCTCTTGTAACCGACGAACGTTCCGAGCGAAGCAGCGACGATGATCGTTCGTTGTGGCTGTGCGACGTTTTCGCGGAAGAACACTGCGAGATTCTTTGTGTCCTGGATCGCATCTCCAACTGCCCAACCATTGTCTTTGTAGGCGCTTCCCGCAAGAGCAAAACCTTGCGCGAGCAATGGAGCTTCGAGCGCTGCGTTCGGCGCGACGTCGGCGTTTCGATTATCGATTTCGCCCGGATGATCGGCCTTGTCGCGATAACCGTGAGCGAAGATGAGCAGTGTTCCATTCCAAACTTCCGGCACTCGAATCCGGTAAGGCGCGCCATGAAGTTCTCCCGAAAGATCGAGCGGCGCCGCTTTGGCTGCCGGCGAGCGATCGATCAACGTCAGAGAGAGCAGCAGGCCGAGTGCTGGAACGATGAGAAGCCTCGCAGTGAGTTTCATCTCGATGTCTCCTTAATGTGTTCGGAATGGGGAAAGTGGACGGGAGACTATCACGCCACACTGACGGCGGCAATAGTTCAGCCAGCGTTTAGAAAGCCTGGCTCGGCAAACTACCGGAGCCGCCCGGTGAGAGGAGACGAGCGATGAGTTGGTGCATCCGATCGAGATCGATAGGTTTGGTTAAATAACCATCCACACCGACATCATAAGCGGCGCGCTGAAAACCTTCAGTGCCAAAAGCTGTGAGTGCGACCACAGGCACTTCTCGCAGTGTGTCGATATCGCGGATTCTGCGCGTCGCAGCTAATCCATCCAGTTCCGGTAGATTGATATCCATCAGAATCAGGTTGGGATTTGTTTGTTCCGCGATTTTAATTGCATCTTCGCCGTTGCTGGCTGTTACGACGCGGTAATTCTGTTGCTGAAGATCGAGACTGATCATGGCGAGGTTATCTGCCATATCGTCGACGACGAGTATCAAGAACCTCGGCTCGAGCGGCGGACTTGGCTTTGATGCTTCGTCACGCTTAAAGGTGGGGAGTCCTGAGGTAGCAAGTGGATCCTTTGTTGGCATATGAGTGTGATTATATCGGTCAACTGCGTAATCTTATAATCTGTGGAAGAATGTCGGTATGGAAAAGAGATTTCACCCAGCAATGGCGGCAATTAAAGCCGGTGACCTTGAGAAGTTTAAAGAGCTTATCGCAGCAGATCCTTCTCTAGCGACTTCGCGATCGACGAGAAGCCATCCGACGTTGCTTCAGTGTCTGGTGTTAGACGGCAAAGACAAACCGAACGCGGTTGAGATGGCTAAAGTCTTAATCGATGCCGGCGCCGAGTTGAATGACCCACTAGTTGCAGCAGGCAGTATTGACAATCGACCGGTGGCAGAACTGTTGCTCGATCGTGGAGCAGCGATCGACGGCACCGGCGGTTGGACTGCGTTGGAAGAAGCGTTGTACTGGAACAGCAGAAACGCGATCGCGTTGTTTCTCGAACGTGGCGCGAAGATTCAAAACATTCGCACGGCCGCCGCTCTTGGCCGCACCGATCTCATTGAGGGCTTTTTCAATTCGGATGGAAGTCTGAAACCAGAAGCGGGCCGGATTGACTGGCCCTTTGGCAGTCTCGAAACGATCGCCGCGTCGAATCATCCACCGAAAGGAAAGCAATCACTCTCGGACCGCGTCAACGAGTGGTCACAGGATCGACAGGGCATTGTCAACAACGCGTTTGTCTATGCGTGTATGCACGGTCACATCGACGCTGCGAAACTGCTGCTGGAAAAAGGTGCGGAGATCAATGCTATCCCCGGCGGTTTCGATTACGCCGGCACCGGGCTGCACTACGCCGCGCTCAACGGCCACCGCGCGATGGTCCAATTTCTGCTGGACCACGGCGCCGATCGAAACATCAGAGACACAAAAGTCGGCTCCACACCCGCCGGCTGGGCCGAACACGGTGGACACGCTGAGCTTCTCGATCTGTTGTACTGAGTCGACGGATGAAAACCAATTGACAGATAACTTGGTTCGTTGCCCACATGCAACTCCGACCGTTGTGATCAGTTTCTAGATTTGTTTCTTGACTTTCGATTTCTTAGAGAGTTTTTTCTTTGCTTCTCAATCGTCGAAGTTTTGGGCCTCAAAGTTGTTATGATTTCGATCACGATTTGTTTTACGTCGGGTGAGAGTTTTTCAATCAAAGCATCATCATTCGTCTGAAGATAATCCATAGCTCGAGCCAACGGGAAAAGTTCTTCCTCAAGATGACAAACAGTAATTAACTTTTTCGCCAGACTCCAGTGGCCGGCAAGCGCCACTGCTCGAACTGCGTTATTCGCGTATCGTAGCCAATTATCTTTGTCGGAATCCCAATAGGGCGCAAGACGTGCGAGGGCTTTCTCGGGAGATTGGAGCAGTAAGAATCCTACGAAAAGCCAATCTTCTGAGGAGTCTGAAGATATAGAAAGGGCACGGTCTGCAAATACTAAAGCTTCATCATATCGTTTGAGTGTTGACAAAATTACGCCTTTCTTGCGGAGTGCTTCGAGTGATTCCGGGTCTAGCAGAAGAGCTCGGTCAAGCGCTCCAAGTGCCTCTTCATTTCGATCCATGTCAGCCAGAATACCGGCCAGCAGACACCAGTTGCTGACATTGCGCTGGTCTTCAGCAATTTTGTCAAATGCAGCAAGCGCGTCATCCAGTCTTGACATCTTTTGCAGTGTTTGCGCTTTCAGATGCCAGACCGGTTGAAAATCAGGCCGACCTTTCAAGACTTCATCTAGGGACCCTAAAGCGTCGTCAAATCGATTCTCCAAAAAGGCTTTCGCGAAGCGAATAATCTCGGTTTTGTGGGATCCTGGAACTACATCCATACGCAAGCCTGAAAGCAATTTGCTCGATTCATTTGTTTTGCCCTCATCGGCTAATATAGCCGCAAGAAGTATAGTCCCTTCTTGGTTAGGTGGATCTAGATTCAGCACCTGTTGGAACCGTTCCTTAGCTTCGTCAATACGATTGTTTTTAAGTGCGAGACGACCAAGCTTGAGAATAGCGGCAACTTCAGTCTGCTTTGGGTCTTCGCTTGAGCCTGGACTCAGTCTAAGCTTTACTCGTTCGTTACTGACCAGCCCTGTTTCACTAAGCCGTTGCTGTGTCTCTTGCGAGAATAAGGTGATATCAACATCAGCCAGGACGTCTTTCTTCAGCGTATCCACGTCGCTCAATTCCAAGTAACTAAGGACAATACTCTCCAACGTCTTTACCTTGGTTTGGGAGTCGGCAATCGCCTCTATTAAATATCTACGATATTCGAGTGTGTCGCGGGCTTCACCTCTGCGGCCGGCGCTCATATAACTGCGGAAGATATCCTGTAATCGTTCGCATTCTGTTCCCAGCTCTTTTGAGTCGTACCAGTTCTTTAGAAACGTAACCAGCCAGTTCATGCGCTTACGAGCATCGCGGCCAAACCGCATCTGGTGCCAAATCGCATAGAGCGGTTCGGAAAGAGTGTAGAAAGAGCTACGACCGCGAGTGTTAGCGGTATGCACGTAACCAGCCTCAGATAACCGTTTCAACTGTGAGCTAACTTGATTAACGGGCAGTCGGGTTTCGGTGGCAATTTCTGTCGGGGTCATTCCTTCTCTGGTTCTACTTGTACTACGCGCAATTTGATCAAGAATCTTACGTTGCTGAGGAGGGAGTGCTTCGATCTTTGCCTTGTAGTAAGGAGTAACCTCATCCAGCAACTTCTCTAATCCTCGACGAACCTCGGAGATATCGGAATGAGTGATGATTCGGTAAAGCATGAGGACGAGCCGTGGGTTGCCGCCGGTAAAATACTCAAGCACCCGAATTCGACTCTCGTTTGCGCGGAGCGTTTCGTCGAAGTCTTTCAATTCATCCAACTGTGCTCGACGACGTAGAAGATCTCGAATCTGGTTTGAATCCAGGTTATTCAAGTTATAGATCTTGAATAGGTTGTAGAGAGGTTGTTCGTAAGCCCGAGCTTCCTTAAAAAAAGTTGTTCCTCCGCCTACCAGCATGAGCGTTCCATCGTTCATTAACACATCGCGAAGGCGTGCATTGTCGCGCTCATCACCAATCTGGTCCAGGATCATGTCGAAGTTATCTATCAACAGCATCAGACGTTTGTCGTTTTGGGTTCTCCAATTCTTGACTCGAGCTAAAGCGTGTTCTTCCAGATCAGAAGCGTCTGTTGCGATTTTCGAAATCTCATCTTGAAGTTCTGAATCCTTTGTTTCTGCCGCAATATGATTCAACACGGCTAGCCAAAGATCGGCTAACTCGTAGACGTCGTACGACTCCTCAGGAAACAAAACAGGCTGCCACTGTTTCGAGATCTCGTCGGCCATAACGGTGAAACGCAACATCAATAACATCGTTGTTTTCCCCATTCCGCGAGGCGCGACGATCACGACGTGTTGAACTCCTGGACCATCGGGCTGGCGCTTCAAAATCGAAATGATTTCATCGACAAGCCACTGATGCGCTACGAACGTTTCCTTAATTTCACGTTCGGTCATTCGTTCCGGGTTATAGAAGAGTTCCACGAGGTCCACCTCCGTCGATTGCCTCAAGGCCGTAATGACGCAACCACCAGTCACGCAGAAGCTTGCTGGCGAACTCATATCGTAGTGACGTGTTGTCGAAGCGAATGTAGAAATCGTTTTCGAGATCGGTCATCAACCGATTGAATTCCTCGATGTCCGAATCTTTGTTCATATTCTCCCGGTAGAATTGGTAGCAGGCATCACGAGTCAGACGTCCAACCACGGCCAGCTCCCGTAGTATGCGTTTGATCGCTTTCTCTTCATTTAGCCGGTAATAGTCTCGCAATCGCCCGTAGTAGTGATCGAAGTACGTTTTGCAGTCGACACCGAGAACTTTATCCCTGTAGATCTGCTCGACCCGCTTCGGTGTGATAGGTTCGCCGTCCTGAACGTGAGCTTTGGCGGCTTCCGAAAAGATGACCTGGATAAAATAGGGAACGTGTGTGCCTATAAGATTGAGCATCTTTCGAATGCTCTGATCCGATAAATTGATCTTTTCGGATTTCGCTAACTCGGTAAGCAATCCACGCGCTACTTTCGGAGGGAACGGTTCGAGTCGCACCTGCTCGAAGTCGTTGATCGCGCTGATTTCACCCAACTCATTTAGCACGTGACCAATACCGATCGATCCAGCGATGAGGAATCTGACGTTCTTGGTATTAGGTGCCTGACGAAGGGCTCTTAGCCAACGAAGCAACGTTTTCGCTTCTTCGCGATGTGTTTTTGATCGCGCCATTCTGTCGATCATCATCGGAAACTCATCGAGTACAAAAACGATCGTGCTTTCAGAGTCTGCGATTCGCTTAAACAGTTCTTCGCCACTGGTCTGCCACTGAGGACGCAGCTGTTCGCGGAGCTTCACCTTGACTTTGAGTAAGTCGACTTCGGAGAAGGTATTCTTAAATCTGGTCCAGAGTGTTCGCGGAAAGTAACTAAGCCCGCTGGCAATTCGAGTCAGGCGAGTGTCTTTGGCTAGTTGAACGGTTAACAGCGATATTAATTCGGCCGGCTCCGTCATGTGTTCAAGGTCCGCATGGACAACCTTGAAATCGAACCGAGGTTCATCAATCAGGCGGTACATGACGCTCGTTTTCCCGAACCTCCGCGGCGCGGCGAGGAGGATGTTTCCGGTTTTCAGTTTGTTCCAGACGAGCTCAACAAGAGAATCTCTGCCGTAGAAGTCAGTGCCTCTGACAGGTGCTCCAACACGATTAACTACCATTCGAGCCTCCTCGAACAACAAGCCCGTTGTGCAACAAATTTGTTGTACAACAAAATTGTTGTATGTGTCAAAGAGGGGCTTAGTTCGTGATTCCGAGTGGGATAGACCTACAAGTATCGCTCAAGTGGGTGGTTGGTTGGTGAGTAGGGTACAGGATCAGGCTTATTTCTGCATCTCGGCGACTGCTTTGCGAAACTCGGCGATCGTGGTGGGGGTGCCATGGACGGGGATTGTCATCTCAACCACCAGCTTCTTCGAATCAATCCAGTTTAAGAAGTGAGCCGAGGTGTCGTTGGCGATCGGGTAGTCTCCGTTTGGTGGGCGGTTGAGAAGGTCGCCCTGAAAGATGAACTTCTGATTCGGGAAGTACGCGACGAGCATGCCCTCGGTGTGTGGGCCGGCGCCGATGTCGTAGAGTTCGACGGTCGTTGTCCCATCCGTCAGAACGCGCTTTCCGTTTTGAATCGGTTCAAACTTTGGTTCGCGTGGGTTTCGCGTGAGGGTATCAGGATCGACTTTGAAACGCACCGCACTCACCTTCTTCAAGAATGCTTCTTCACCTGGAACGATGATCAGCGTCGCGCCTTCAGCCATATACGTGCGAATGCCGCCGGCATGGTCGTCGTGATGATGCGTCACGGCAACGTACTTGATCGGTTTGTTCGGAATCGTCTTTTTGATCTGGTCGATTGCCTGTAGCGAGACACGATCGCTGCCCGGCGCTTCCATCACAAAGATGTGATCGCTGAAGTCTACAAACAAGACGTTATAACCACCGGCACTCGTCGTGTAGATCTTTTCTGCATGTTTTGTCACAGGCGTTGGAGTCGGGAAGGTAACTGCACGCATTCCCTCAGGCACCTTGAAATTTTCCGGACGAAGCTCGGTGTTGAATGTGACTTCTGCGAGCCCGAAGTCATTCGTTATCTCACCATTGATCGCGTTCACGCGGCGTGCGGGAATCATGTAGTTACCGACTTTGCGCTGCCCGGTGAAGCGGGTTTCAAAAACAGCGTCACCGGAAAAACGATCCGTTCCGACCGTCTCATACTTTGAAAGCAAACCCGTTTCCTGATCGATGTAGAGAGCGAGGCGCGAGCCTTCGCTGCCGACATAGTCGATCACTTCGTGTGGTCGTTTGTCATACTCCGCTTTGCCTAGATAACGCAGTGTGTCCTGTCGTTCGAGCACGTTCAAGAGGACGAGTTGCGGCAACCAGCGACTGTTGGCTCTGAAAATGGCGGGCGTGATTGGTCCAGGCGGGTTTGAAGTCTTGCGAATCAGATCGAAGCTGGTCCGGTTGCCGGCATCGACGACGAAGCCCTGGTGCCAGTTGAAACCGCCGGGGTAGTGTCCCTTTTGAGTTTGCATCGCGCGTGAGTTTTTCACGTCGAGAACTATTTCGCCGTTGTACGCAGTTCGATCCATATCTCCCGGACGCCGGCTCTGATTTCGATGAACCGACTCGCCGGCGATTTTTATCGAGACATTCGCGATCGAATTCAGCGCTTCCGGTCCGCCGTAAGCCGCAATCGAGCGGTCCAGGAAGGTCTTGGCTTTTGCAAATGAATCGAGGGTGAAGCTTTGCGGCAGTGCGGTGGCGGCGAAGAGCAGGATAGTAAGAACAGTGATGGCGGCTTTTCTCATAGACTTCTCCTTAGAGTTGAAACACCGCCGCCTTGCGTTTTGTTGCACTGGACGCGGTCGAACGTACTGTAGGGGC
>DATEIS010000552.1:0-5925 GCA_035278765.1 Pyrinomonadaceae bacterium
GCCCCTACAATTGAACCTGTACGATCAAATTCCTCAATTGAATTACTTGCGGCTTTAGCGCAAAATGGCGGCAGTTAATTTCTTTTCGCCCAGTCTTTCACAAGCTGTAACGGCTCCACGTCCTACGCCCAGAACCATTGAGGAGAGTTAACCCCCGTGATCGGCCAGACTATCTCCCACTATCGCATCCTCAGCAAAATCGGTGAAGGAGGCATGGGGGCGGTATATGTTGCTGAAGACACGGTCCTGGGAAGGCGAGTTGCGGTTAAGTCGCTGAAAGTGCCCGCGGCGCAGGCGCACAAGAGCTTTCGCACGAGGTTTCTGCGCGAGGCGCGGGCCGCGTCCCTGCTCAATCATCCACACATCGCGACCATCTACGACTACGGCGAGACAGAAGACGGCCAACCGTACCTCGTGATGGAGTTGATTGAGGGTCAGAGCCTTAACGACCTGTTGAGTCAGGATACATTGTCAGCAGATCGTGCGATCACGATCGTCAAGCAGGTCGCAGCAGCTATTGCGGAAGCGCACCATCACGGCATTATTCATCGCGACATCAAGCCCTCGAATGTAGCTCTCAATCACCGAAACGAGGTTAAAGTCCTCGATTTTGGCCTCGCGAAGCAGATAGAGCCGAGCGGCCTGGAAACACAGAAATTTGGAGAAACAGGCGAGTTCACGGTCACGAAAACACTCGAAGGCGTCATTGTCGGAACGCCTGCGTATCTTTCGCCGGAACAAGCACTCGGCGCTTCTGTCGATAAGCGCAGCGATATCTTTTCAATCGGTTCGCTCCTTTATGAATGTCTGACAGGCAAGCCAGCGTTCGCGGGGAAAAGTCTGCCCGAAATCTTCGCGCAAGTGATCCGCGACGATCCTGTTCCTCCGTCGCAAGTGAATCCACGTATCACAGCAGAGCTGGATCGCATCACACTCAAAGCACTCGCCAAGAAAACGGAAGCTCGTTATCAAACTGTCGACGATCTACTCGAAGATCTCAGCGGAATCGACGCTACGCTTGAAGAAGGTCCGACTTCGAGCAAGAAATCCATCACTACACAGCTAAGCTCGTCATTACCGCGGCTCTCTCTGAAACACGGGACAGTACTTCTTGGCGGTGCCCTTATGATCGCGTTACTCGCGCTGTGGGTTTCAACTCGTGGACGGGTTAGCGCCGAGCCTTCAGCGGAAGCCAGGCAGCTTTATCAGGCTGGGGCTACTGCCTTGCGTAACGGCAACCACATCAAAGCCGCCAATTTATTCGAACAGGCGATCAAAACGGACGACCAGTTCCCATTGGCCCATGCACGTCTCGCGGAAGTGTGGAGTGATCTTGATTACGAGGAAAAAGCAACCAACGAGATGCTGCGCGTAAGTGAGCTGGCGCCAAATCTGTCTGCGCTGTCTCCAATCGACGTGCTTTACGTGCAGGCTATCGGCGCCACGGTCAGGCGAAACTTCCAGGGCGCTGTTGAAAACCTGGAAGAAATTGTCAAACGTTCTTCCGAAGCAGAAAAAGGTCCCGCTTATTTCGATCTTGGTCGTGCTTACGAACGTGTCCGCGATACAAACCGCGCGATCGTTGCATTTGAGGAAGTCACACGCCGCGACTCGCAGGCGGCTGCGGCTTTTCTGCGTCTCGGCAATCTTTATGGTCGCAAACAGGAACAAGCAAAGTCTACTGAAGCTTTCGATATAGCTCAAAAACTCTACGATGGTCAGCATAACAGCGAAGGCACGGCAGAGGTGTTCTATCAGCGCGGAGCATTATTGAGCGTCAACGACAAACTTTCTGAGGCCCAGGAGCAGTTTAAGCGCGCACTCGATTTAGCCCGGACAACCGATAACAAACCGCAGCAGATCAGATCTCTACTTCAACTCGGAAGTATCTTCTACAGCACCGGTGACACGAATCGCGCGGAGCAATACACGACACAGGCGATGCAATTGGCCGCTGCCGAGCAACTCGACAACCTCACTACGACAGGTCTGGTTGAAATAGGTAACGCCTTCCTGCTACGCGGCGAATATGCAGAGGCAGAGAAGCAGTACCAGCAGTCGCTACAGATCGCGAAGGCCAACAAGGGCAGGCGTGCAGAAGCGCGCGCTTCAATTCAACTGGGAAGTCTCTTTGTTACGCAGGGCAATGGCGGCGCGGCATTGAAGTATTTGGAACCCGCACTCGCATTTTACCGGCAAGGAAACTTTCGCCGTGAAACTTTACAGGCTTTGCTTTTACTGGGCTACGCAAATGAGCAACAAGGCAACAACGAAGAGGCCTTCGCATCTTTCAAAGAACAGCTTGAGCTAGCACGGCAGGTGAATGACACCGCGCAGGTGGCCCACACTCACGCGGCCATCGGTCTTTTACTCGCGCACCAGGAACGCTTCACCGAAGCGCTTAGTCATTTCGACGAAAGTTACCAGATCAATAAGTCGCGCGGACTCGAGCCGAAGACCGGATATGACCTTGTTAATCGAGGAAATCTTCTGTGGCAACTAGGCCGTTATAAGGAAGCGCTCGCCGCCCTCGACGAGGCTTTCAACATAGCGAGTCGTGCAGGTGGTGTTGATAAGCAATTACTCGGCTGGATTCATCTGTTCAGGGCTCGCATAGCATTAAGCGAATTTCGTTACGCCGAGGCAGTAGCGCAGAGTCGAAAGGCTTCGGCGCTGGGAGGCGCACAGGACAAAGATTTCTCAGTTCAAGCTGCTTACACACTCGGATTGGCCCAGCTCCGCTCCGGCACATCACGTGCAGGAGCGATCGAGTGTCAGAAAGCAATTGACATCGCGACTCGCGCAGGCGATCCGCGGCTCATCTCAAACGCTCAGCTCGCGCTTGCTGAAGTGCTGCTGTCAACGGGCGATGCAGCGAACGGATTGGCAACTGCGTTGCAGGCTCAAAAGACTTTTTCTCGTCTGGGCAACCGTCACTCTGAATGGTGTGCGTTGCTCATCGCAGCGCAGGCGAGCAGGCGACAGCAGGACGAAGCAAAGGTCGAAGAGTACTCGGCCCATGCGTCCGAAATGCTGAAATCACTCGAAAGGACCCTGGGACCAAACGAATATGCTAATTATCTCTCCAGGCCGGATGTCCAGCGTTATCGAAAGCAATTAGACGAACTCCTGCCGGGAGCAAACAATTAACCTCATTCTCTAAAGGAGAAACGACAATGAAAGCCCAAACGAGCAAAACTCCCGAGATAAATTTCAATCCTACAGAACAAGTAACGCCCGTGATTGTGAAAATTGGTGGGGATATGACGGCGGAGGTCACCGGCCCGACAATCTTGAACATCGAATCTCCAGTGATGCCGTTCATCGATCAAACTGGCAACACATGGCATGAAGCGCAGTCAACTTCATTCGGTCGAATTCACGAGTTATCGCTCAAGGATGGAGCTACGAAGACCACCTACTGCAAGGTTCTTCCTCAGCCGGACGTGCTCACTTCTCTCGAAGTCACGTTTGAAACAGCGGACGGTAAGAAGGAACAGCTCCAGCTTTCTGAAGTGAAGGATCACAAGGAGCACGGTAAGTACCTGCTGCAGATTTTATCTTCCGGCACTGCTTTTACAGTAAGCCAGCCTGCGAATGGAGAGGGTTGGAGTGAATCGAGCGCCACATTTACAGGTAAACACGTGAGCCTTGTTTTTAGTCAGAAACCGGCTGCTGAGAGTCTTGACACTCTCAAATTCGAGTACGCCTTCAACAGTTCCGATGTGAACTTCACTCTCGATTTCCACGCGCCTATAAATCAATGAAATCAGGCGCCTCTTTGGGGTGATGCCTTGAAAAAGAAGGGCACGGAATTTATCCGTGCCCTTGTTTTGTCGGTAATGATGTTTGGCCGTGTGAAGTTTTCTTACTGATCGGATGGCCAAGAACTGTCATAATTGACACTGGCGATTGTCAATAATGACACCGAACATGGCCGAGACCACTACCAACCCAAAACTTATCGCACTTTCCGGCCCCGCGAGAGGAACGATTTTCGCACTCACTGAAGACGAGGTGTCGATCGGTCGTGAACCCGCCAACGGGATTCGCGTCAATGACCATTCTGTGTCGCGGCGACATTGCCTGATTAAGGTCGAAAACGGATCGTTTCGCGTCGTTGATCTGGAAAGCTACAACGGTACGTTTATTAATGGCGTTCCAGTTGGAGAGCAGGCTTTGAACCACGGCGATCAAATTGCCGTTGGGAAAGTGGTGTTCCTATTTCTTTTAGATGAGATGGAAACGGTGGCAACTGAAAGCGCAGTTGAACTCAATGACGAGGAGCTGAAGAACTTTTCTACCGTTCGTCTCGAAGGGAAGGATGCGCTCTATCTAAAGCCGGCAGCTGTTATTGCGGCATTACCCGAGAATGCGCGGATTGCACGTGATTTAAACGCGATACTAAAGATCAGCACCTGGTTGAGCACCGTGCGAGAGTTGGCCCAGCTTCAGGACACATTGCTCCAGACGCTTCTCGACACCATTCCCGCCGAACGTGGCGCTCTCCTTCTGGTCAAAGATAATTCGGAAGTAGCTGTTGCGGCGCATGCCCCCGCGCGGAGGTCTGAAACAGAGCAGCCGATTCGTATCAGCCGGTCCGTTGTGGAAAGGGTGCGGCGCGAGGGCGCAGCGATGTTGTGTGTGGACATCGGTGAAGATGAATTGATTCGCGAAGCTGAGAGCCTGGTTGCGGCCCACGTTCGTTCATTGATCTGTGTGCCGTTGCTGATCCGCGCGCGCGTGGCCGGATTGATCTACCTCGATAGCAATCATCCGGAGACAAAGCTCGACGAAGGTCACTTGGAGTTGGTGACAGCGATAGGCAGCATCGCCGCTGTGACAATCGATAACGTGCAGCATATGGAGTGGTTGCAAAACGAGAATCAGCGGCTGCACGACGAGAACAAGCTTGAGCACAACATGATCGGTGAGAGTCCCCGCATGCGCGAAGTGTACCGATTCATCGAAAAAATTGCGCCGTCTGATGCCACGATTTTGATTCGCGGCGAGAGTGGAACGGGCAAGGAACTCGTGGCCCATGCGATTCACAATAACAGCGAGCGATCGGACAAACAGTTTGTCGCGATCAACTGCGCGGTGCTTTCCGAGACATTGCTCGAGAGCGAGCTCTTTGGTTACGAGAAAGGTGCTTTTACCGGCGCCGTTGCGCAGAAGCGAGGACGGCTTGAAGTTGCGCAGGGAGGCACAGTCTTTCTGGATGAGGTTGGTGAGCTTGCACCTGCTACGCAGGCAAAGCTTCTCCGTGTGTTGCAGGAGCGCCAGTTTGAGAGAGTTGGTGGCACGCGCACGATTGAGGTTGATGTGCGCATTATTGCGGCTACAAATAGGAATTTGGAAGAGGCGATTAGAGCAGGAACGTTTCGTCAGGATCTCTACTATCGTCTCAACGTAATCTCGCTCACGCTGCCTGCGCTGAGAGAACGAAGAGAAGACATTCCGTTACTCGCTTGTCACTTCGTCGCGCGGTACAGTAAGAAGTGTAAGCGACTTGTCAGCGGGATTTCGCCTGAAACGCGTGAGTGTTTGTTGGGATACGATTGGCCGGGGAATGTGCGTGAGTTGGAGAATGCGATCGAACGGGCGGTGGTGCTTGGGAATTCGGATGTGATCACGCCTGATGATTTGCCGGAAACGCTGCTGGCGGTGGCGCCTGTGTCAACGAGTACTTCGAACTTTCACGAAGCGGTGCTGGAGATGAAGAAGCAGTTGATACTCCGAACGCTCGAACAAACAAATGGTAATTACACTGAAGCCGCGAAAGCCCTCGGCATCCACCCCACCAATCTCCATCGCCTAATCCGCACCCTGGGTCTTAAGAACGTACTGTAGGGGCGGCCCTCCGTGGCCGCCCGTGGTTTTGATCGTGTTCGCCAAATCCGAGGCTGTGGATACTTGAACCCT
>DATEIS010000553.1:0-3050 GCA_035278765.1 Pyrinomonadaceae bacterium
CGCGAGCTTGCCATTATTCTTGTCAATTCATTCGCCTCATTCAATAGTGACTTGACTTGGTTTTCTTTGAGAAGAGCGCCGTCGATAATTAACTCCAACCAGAAAGCACTTTCGTCTGCTTCCTCTTCAACGACACCAATCTTGGCAACAAACTCAGCTCTCGATCTTCCACGGCAAGCGGCACGATAATTTGCTGCCACAGAAGTCCCTGATTTAACGAGTTGCCCCTTGATCGTGTTGCCTTCAATCGTCTTCGGCAACGCTGCGGCTAGTTTCAACACTCTCAACGCAAATAGCTTCGTTCGATTCTTGAGTTCATCCGCATCCATGACGTGAGGACTCCAATGAATGTCAGGATCAAAGCCAATTGGCATTCGGCAATTGGCAATTGGCAATAACTTAGCTCGTGTACTTCACCGTTTCCCGCCCTTGCTCGAGCATTTCGCGATTCCAGACGAAGCCTGCGCGCGAGTAGGTGGCCAGTTCAAAGTCCTGTGTAAGTTCCAGACATGAAGTCGGACAGGCTTCCTGGCACAAAGCGCAGAACATGCACCGCGAAGTGTCGAAGATAAACTCATCGAGCACTTTCTTGCGGCGCGGTTTTCCGGCGACGACGATCTCGACGTCCATCGGAATGACGTCGATGCAATCTTCAGGACACGCGATCGCGCAGAGGTTGCAGGCGATGCAAAGCGTGTCGTGCGTTTCCGGATCCATGTTCAGACGCGGCGCGCCGTGGAATCGTGGCGCCACATCCGGCCGAACCTTCGGATATTGTTCGGTGTAGATTCCCTTGCCCGCTACGGCGTCTTTGTCGGTGAGCGCGCCGACGTTGTATTTCAACGTCAACCCCATACCCTTGATGAGGTCGATCATGAAGAAGCGTTTGAGCTTCTGAGCGAACGTCGATTTCGGAGTTTTTACTAATGGCATAACTTAACTCTCTGTCTGCACCGCGGGTTTACCTTTCGGCACATTCACCAGCTTGATGTTTCTGCGCTGCACTTTCAAATTGAAGTCTCGGGAGCGCCAGTTGATTCGCGAGAGCAGCACCGCGGTAATGAACAGGCCCAGTAATCCAAACGCGATCATGACTCCCTTGCCGGTCGCGGTCATATTCAATCCGCGATCGATTCTTTCGATGGTCGTGATTCCTCTCCAACCATTTAGGGCCTGAACGACGAAGATTGCAAATCCCGAAAGCACGATATTGATCAGCGCGGATGGAATGAGCCACTTCCAGCCAATATCCATCAGTTGATCGTAACGGAATCGCGGCAACGTCCAGCGCAACCAGAAATAGATGTAAAGAATGATCGAAGCCTTAACGAGGAACACCAGCAGACTGACGATGACGTACAGATTGTGATACCCACTTATCTGGAGTCGATTAACAAACGGGAAGTACCAGCCGCCGAGATAAACAGTAGTGGCGACCGCCGCGACGACTACCATCGCCGCATACTCGGCCATGAAGAAGAGGGACCAGCGCATTCCCGAGTATTCGGTGTGGAAGCCCGCAACGAGTTCTGACTCCGCTTCAGGCAAATCGAAAGGCGCGCGATTGTTTTCCGCAATACCGCTGATCAAAAACAGCAGGAAACCGGCCGGCTGATAAAGGATGTACCAGATGGAATCCGATCCTTGTGCAGCGACGATACCCGACATCGAGAGTGTGCGCGCAAACATTAGCGCGCCGATCAGCGCGAGGCCCATCGCAACTTCGTAAGAAACCATCTGCGCACTCGATCGCAGTCCGCCAAGCAATGCGTACTTCGAATTCGACGACCAACCGGCAAGAATCAACGCGAGCACGCCAATACTCGAAACTGCGAGGACCAGCAGCAAACCGATATTCACGTCGGCAATGACGGCCCAGTCAGGACCAAACGGAATCACCGAGAAGACGATAAACGCTGAGGCTACGGCGATGTAAGGCGCGAAGAAGAAGATCCAGCGATCCGCTTTTTCGGGAATGAAATCTTCTTTCGTGAGCAGCTTGAGTCCGTCGGCAATCGGCTGGAGCAATCCCCATGGTCCAACCCGCATCGGACCAAGCCGCGCCTGCATGAACGCGGAAATCTTGCGCTCGAGATAAGTCGCGTAAGCAACCCAAAGCGCGACGAGAGTGACGACGATCCCGATCTGGATCAAAGGCCAGATGAAATAGTTGATCGTCTCGGTACTGAGTCCTGCCTTCACCAGCAAGTCGTTCAGCACATCGATTGGAGCAAATAGAAGCATGTATTAGCGATCAATCTCCCCTAAAACGATGTCGAGCGTTCCGATAATCGCGACCACGTCCGCCACGAGGTGTCCGATACACATTTGTCGCAGCGCCTGCAGATTAATAAATGACGGCGGCCGCACTCTGACGCGATATGGGTGCGCTGTGCCGTCGGAAACGATGTAACAGCCAATCTCGCCTTTCGGCGCCTCGATCGAGTGATAGTAATCACCTACCGGCGGCTTCACGACTTTCGGCAACTTCGCGTTGACTGGACCATCCGGCAGATTCTCCAACGCCTGGTCGATGATTCGGCGAGACTGTCTCATCTCTTCGAGTCGTACCAGATAACGATCATAAGTGTCGCCATTCTCGCCGAGCGGTATATCGAAATCCATGTCGGCATAGGCCGCGTACGGTCGCGACTTACGCACGTCCCACGGAACGCCGGAACCACGGAGCGCCGGACCTGACAACCCGATGGCGATTGCGTCTTCGGCTGAGATCACGCCGATTCCCACTGTGCGGCTGAGCCAGATGCGATTCTCGGAAAGCACTGTCTCGTATTCGTCGAGGCGCTTCGGGAAGTTGTTTACAAACTGGCGGACGTCTTTATTGAAGTCGTCGTAAGCATCGTTTGGCATGCCGCCGACGCGCCATGCATGACACGTCAAACGAGCACCAAACTGTCGTTCGAAGATCTTCAGAATCTCTTCGCGTTCGCGTAGCGCCCAGAGCAAAACAGTGACCGCGCCGATATCGAGCGCGTGAGTTGCAAGCCAAAGCAGGTGCGAAGCGATGCGGTTGAGTTCGGTAAGAATCG
>DATEIS010000554.1:0-16584 GCA_035278765.1 Pyrinomonadaceae bacterium
CTCGAATCGAGTTGATCAACCGCCGAGTTCCCAGCTTGTATATCAAAGATTGGGAGAACTTTATTGCTAACGAAGCCCAAAATCTTTCCAATGTCATCGATGCTCAAGTGAAAACGATTTTCGACCAGCGAGGTCGATGGAGAGATGAGGCAATGAGAATCTGGTACGCCCAACTGCAAGTAGATTTAGCGGCGGCTTCGGATGCTGAAGTCAGCGGTGTTCTTCAGGGAGCATTGAACAAGATACCGTTTAATGATCTTTCGCCAGAAACTGTCAAGGCTCTACAGTCCATCGGGGAAGCGTTGAGCTTATATCAGTCTGGCAGAGACGGGTTTGTCGAAAAGGTCAACAGCGGTACGGTTCTTACTTTTGAATATTTGAACAAGCGCGAGGTAAACGAACCCGACACTTCAAACTTTATGATCATTGCTGAGAAAGGGACCGCCGGTGGAGGGGTAAATTTCACCTTTAATGGTTCGCTCACCATGTTTAATAACCTCACCTCCCTGCGAAACTTTGTGAATGCGAACCCAATCCTTCCTAAACCGCGTCGAGTTCGCGATTTTCAGTTTGCCGGCGGGATTGACATTCCATTTGGGAACGTTCGCGAGTTTGGGCAGTTTGTTTTCTTCGCGAGTGGCAAGTATGAGCGACTGCTCGAGAACGCCACCACCGATCTGGGCCAGGTGTTGCCAAACACTAAAGGCGACCTCGCTCACTTACAGCTGGGACTCAAGATCCCCGTCGCGAAAACCGGCTTCAAAATCCCCGTTTCCGTTACCTTCGCGAATCGCACGGAATTGATTAAGGAAAGAACTGTTAAAGGAAACTTCGGCTTCTCCCTCGACCTCGATACGATCTTTTCAAAATTCAAGCCGTTCTAGGTCACGACGACTGTGGCAAACTACGCTGGCGGATTTTCGTTGGTAGAGGACTCTCTCCGCCATCTAAAGAACCCCATAACGATTGCCCAAGGAGGTAGAGCATGAGCCGGTGCGGGAAGAAGTCATACCGAATCCTGCCATGAAAGTGATAATCAACAATGGCATGGGCGACAATCATTCCCACGACGAAGGTCAGAGACGGAACAAGAATGCGCCGTGCCTGAGTTCGTTGAATCCATCTAATCATTGGCTTTTCTTTTGGGGAAAAAGTAACTAGGAGCCTTTTTGCCTGCGGGCATCCAGGAGAGTAATACGACACCGAGCCCAGAGAACCAATCCACCGGGTTTATTAAGAGTACGAATGCTGATACAGAAGCAAAGATATAAAGCATTTCGCGGTTCGTAGGTTTGCGTTGAGTTATCCAGAACAACAGACAAACGACTCCCGTGATCGGGAGGGAGGTCTCAACCACGTTCTTCACAATGTTAACCGCATCCTGCATCGGCAATGCTTATACCACCAGTTTGAGAAAGTATAAAGAAAAGGCTACCCTATCCGCGCTTCAGTAGCGCCCCGCGCCTCATAGTCTGGGCATTCTTATGAGGCTAAAAGCAAGCGATAATTCATCGGCTAGCCTTTTGGATCGGGTCAGTACAGGGAGCGGTAGCGACCTGGTTGGTGATCAGCATGCGATATTCCTAACTATTTTGACCCTGTGCTTGGGACCAGGTCGCTACCGCTCCCTGTACTGACCCGATCCAAGTACCATTCCAACTATTTTTTGGCCCTCGTTTGTGGCGCTTTGGAGGCTATATGCAGAAGTGGGAATACCTTGTCGTTGATACTCAAAATTCCTTTCAGACAAGTTTTACCGTGGTAGGTGATCACGGAAGCGAGGCGGCAGAAGGCATCGAAATAACCGAGTATCTACCGACTTTAGGTAAGCACGGTTGGGAGCTTGTATGTACTCATCGACTGGAAGCGGCGCTGTTTGGGAGTGGGGAACGATTTTTCTTCAAACGACCCAAAGAAGAAAATAAAACAGATTAGGACACTAACTTCTTTTTGGAACCGAACTCCTCCCGGTACGTGTGACAATCCGGCTATATCCATCCCGCGTTGCACCTACAGGAGTATTTTATGCGCCTACCCTTCGCCGCAATTGCGTTGAGTCTTGCCCTCAGTTTGTTTACCTCTGTCGCGGTCGCCCAACCCAAAAAACCGAAAGCTAACAACGAAGAAGCGGAGGCCGAGGCGGCGCAGCAACGCACGGTTGCGATTTCACTCGTCACGAGTCTCGCCGACGAGGCTCGGAGTTTTAAGGATCAGACAAGACGGGCGCGGGTGCAGGCACGAGCGGCGGATGTGCTTTGGGATACGGATCCGGAACGGGCGCGAGAACTTTTCCGGCGTGCATGGGAAGCCGCCGAAGTTGTCGATGCCGAAGCGGCGAGGAAACGCGCGGAAGAGATGAGACGGATGGAAGCCGAGGGCGGGCAAGTCGTCGTGCGTGGCGGGCCAGATCTGCGTAGTGAAGTTCTGCGACTCGTGGCCAAGCGTGACCGCAAACTCGGCGAAGAGTTTCTCAAAGCTCTCGACGAAGCGGCTGAGAAAGAAAAAAATGAGGCTGCGGCGAATCAGCGAAATCAGGGCAATCGACTCGGAGGGTCGCAAAGGCTGCAACTCGCGCGTCGACTCGTCGAAGATGGTGAAGTTCAACGCGCATTCGAATTCGCTTCTCCAGCCCTCACAAGCGTAAATCCCGATTCCATCTTCTTTCTCTCAGCCTTGCGCGAGAAGAATGCACAACTCGCCGATGGAGCTTTCACAAACCTTCTTGCCCTTGCAGCACGCGATCCAAATTCCGATGCAAACACAATTTCGGGTTTGTCGTCGTATCTCTTCACGCCGTTTCTTTACGTGACGTTCGAGAAGGAAGGCGGATCAAATCAAAGCCGCCAAAGAGGACCAACACCCGCACCCGAAGTCGATCCAGCACTACGAAACAACTTTCTCAAAGTCGCATTCAATATTCTGATGCAACCTGTTCCGGCGCCGGATCAGGACAGGACCACCTCGGGCCGAACGGGAAAGTATCTGATGATCAAGCGATTGCTGCCGCTCTTCGAACAGCACGCTGCGGATCTCGCACCGAATCTACGAACGCAAATGACGGCGCTTGCCTCATATGTGCCGCCAGACATGCAGCAAGGCGAGAATCGTGCGGTGAACGTCGGGATTCAGCCGGAATCATCGGAAGGCGACCCTTTGCAGCGCATGCAGGAACGATTGGACCGTGCAAAGACCTCGGACGATCGCGATGCGATTTACGCTGACTATGCAGTTGCACTCACACAGGAAGGCGATCCGCGTGGAAAAGATCTGGTCGATAAGATCGAGAACACCGAACTGCGCAAGAGCGTCAAGGCGTATACCGATTTTCAACTCGTGCAGGACGCAATCCGAAAGAAAGACGTCGCTGAAGTCGCTCGACTCGTCAAATCAGGCGAACTCACCAGTATTCAAAAAGTGTGGGCACTCACCAGCAGCGCGAAGCTCGTAATCGCGGCGGAGCGTTCGCGTGCAGCAGACATGCTCGAAGAAGCACTTGCCGAGGGCCGTCGTATCAGTGCAAGCGATCCCGATCGCGCGCGAGCACTCACGGCTGTGGCAGTCGGTTTCGGCGAGATCGATCGCGTGCGTTCGTGGGAAATTCTCGGTGAAGTAGTGAAAGCGGCTAACAGTGCCGAAGCTTACACCGGCGAGGACAGCCGGATCGCTTCACGACTACAGACCAAGTTTATGGTGGTGATGAACAACAGCACCGCTGAAGACTTTGACTTGCTCGCGGTTTTCAGGCATCTTGCTCGCGCCGATCTTCTTCGAGCGATTCAGCTCGCAAAAACTTTCACCGGCGAAGCTCCTCGGGCAGTGGCAACCCTTGCGATCGCGCGTTCCGTGCTCGAGAAACGAAAAGACGCAGCGTAGGTCATCCACAGATCTCGCAGATTGTTAGGAGTAGAAAGCATGAAAGAGTTCTGGATTGTTTTGTGCTTACTGGTATCTGCAACCCTCACTCACGCGCAAACCAACGACACTTCGAAACCCGCTAAAGTTCCGGGAGCGAACTCTGCTGCCTTAACTGAAGAGGAGCTCAGACAGAGAGAACGTCGCGTCAAAGCCCGCGCTCTGCTGGTCTCACTCTCAAGCGATGCACGCGCGTTTCACGACCAGATGCTGCGCGCCCGATCACTCGCTCGCATCGCGGATGCATTGTGGCGGGTCGATGCCGAACAAGGTCGACTGCTGTTTCGCAAAGCATGGGAAGCGGCTGAAGTTGCGGATCTGGAAAACGATAAAAAGCTTCAGGAAGAGATCAATAGAGTGAAATCTATTACGGGCGGCGGCTATGCCATTAATACGCCGCCCAACATTCGCCAGGAAGTGTTGCGGCTGGCGGCACGGCATGAACGGGTTCTCGCCGAGGAGTTTCTCGAAAAGTATAAAGCGCAAAAGCTGGAAGCCGCGAATTCGGCGACGGCGGCAAAACCGAATCCTAATCGTCTTAATGAAGCAATGAGCGAGCGCATCGGAGTAGCGTCGCAACTGCTTCATACCGGTGAGATTGATCGTGCTCTCGAGCTGGCTGACCCGGCACTCTCGCTGATAACGATGCAGAGCATCAACTTCCTTTCAGACGTGCGGGACAAGAATGCAGACGCCGCCGACAAACGATACGCGGCGTTACTCAACAGTGCGGTAAACAATCCCCAGGCAGACGCCAACACAGTGTCGCTGCTCGCTTCGTATATCTTCACGCCTCGCCTGCTTGTTATGTTCACCAGGGGCGGCGGCAGTTCGAGTTCACAAGCTTCACCGACGATCACGCCCGCAGCAGTCTCGCCGGAACTGCGAAACGCGTTCTATCAAGCAGGCGGGTCGATTCTGTTACGCCCATTACCTGCCCCCGGGCAGCCGGACCAAACGTCAGCGGGCGTAGATGGAAAATACCTGGTTATTAAACGATTGTTACCGTTCTTCGAGCAGGGCGCTCCGGTGGAAACAGTCGAGGCGCTTCGTACTCATTTGAATGCGTTGAATGGCGTGGTAACTGAGGACACGCGCCGTCGCGATGACGATTGGGTTAACAGAGGCCTCAAATCGGAAAAGCCTGTCAGTGATCGCGAACAAAACGTGCTGGATCGCATCGAGCGAGCAAAAACTTCAGCCGATCGCGATCGACTCTATATCGAATTAGCTTTCCTCACGTCAAATAAAGGTGAGCTGAAAGCACGGGACTACGTGAGCAAAATCGAAGACCCTGACCTTCGCAAAAGGTTACAGGCGTATATCGACCCGTCACTCGCGATTTACCATGTGGAGAAGAAGAACCCTGACCAGGCGTTAGAGATGGCCCGTAAAGGCGAGTTGAGTCACATACACCGGACGTGGGTACTTGCAAAATGTGCCACTCTGCTGGCGAAAACTGATCGGGATAAAGCACTGGAACTGATCGGCGAAGCTGAAGCTGAAGCGCGCCGTATTGAAGGCTCGGATCCCGCACTCCCGCGGGGGCTAATTGCCGTGGCGAATGCGTTGAAAGAGATCGAACCGCCACGCGTCTGGGATGCGACGTTCGACGCCGTGAAAGCCGCAAACTCCGCTGAAGGCTTCACGGGTGAAGACGGTGAGTTGTTGCTTACGTTTCAGAGCAAAGGGCAGTCGTCGGCCCGCTCAAACAACGTTCCTGAATTCGATCTGGATGGGATATTCAGGGATCTAGCGCTGAAGGATTACGACCGTGCGGTTGAGCTGGCGCGTGGATTTCAAGGTGAAGGTCCGCGAGCTGTGGCTACGATCGCGATCGCGCGGGCGATACTGGAGCCGAAGAAGAAATAGGTCCACATCCTCACGAATAAATATTCATCGGTCGCGTCAGCAGAGCGAGCGGATCGTCAACGTTCAACGCCTCACGCACGTAGAACGGTTCACCGGCCTCAACACCAATCAACGATCCGAAATACCTCATCCGAAACTCAATCTCGTTCAAAAAACCGCGCTGGCTGATGCGCGTCGACGGCTCCTTTGACGCAGCATCATAAAACTGCGAAGCATAGGCCTTGATCGAGTCCATCTTTTCATCAACAAACGCGGATACATCAACCACAAACGACGGCACGATGCGTCGTGAAAAGAGCGAATGCATAATCGCCGGCATCGGCACTGGCTCGAGTCCCGACTCGTCATCGTAACGCCTCATCGTCGCCAGCCGCGCTGCCTGCCTCACAATCACCGACGTATTCGCGTGATCCGGATGCGGATCGTCTTCGTGCGTGGTGATAAGCACCTTCGGCTTGTGCGTGCGAAGCATTCGTACAAACGCCGTGCGCGCAACTTCAGTCGGCCAAACATGACCATCCGGCTGGTCCAGGTTCACACGCACGTCGAGCTTCATGATTCGCGCCGCATCGAGCGCTTCCTTCGCGCGGATCTCGGGAGTGCCGCGCGTTCCCATTTCGCCGCGCGTGAGATCGCAAACGCCGGTGCGATAACCTAAAGATTTCAGTTTGAGCAGCGTCCCGGCAACAGACAACTCCGCATCGTCCGGATGCGAAAAAACCGCGAGCACATCGAGCTGTGTCTCTGAACTCATTGGCGAAGTTTAGCTTAAAATACGCGCATGAAACTAACGATTCTTGGTTCAGGCACGTCAGTGCCGCATCCGCAACGTGCGACACCCGGCCACTTCCTCGAAACTTCAAAAGGCACGATTGCTCTCGACTTCGGCGCAGACACGCCGCACCGCATGGCGCAGGAGAACCTCGACTGGCCGAACCTCGACGCCATCTGGATCAGCCATTTTCATCTCGATCACATCGGCGGACTGACACCTTTTCTTTTTGGCACGAGATGGGCGCCGCAAACACAAAACCGCACTCAACCACTGCGAATCTTCGGTCCAAACGGTCTCAGCAATATTGTCCATACAGTTAATGATTCGAACAACTATCGCCTGTTCGAACAACCATTCCCGATCGAAATTATCGAAGTTTCCGCGGACACGGAGTTCGAAATTCTGCCTGGCATTACGGCGAATACTTTATCGACGCCTCACACGGAAGGAAGTCTGGCGCTACGCTTGAAAGACGAAGACTCGAAACTTTTTGTCTATACTTCTGACACCGGTTTTTCAGATGATTTGGCACCGTTCGCAAAAGACGCTGCCTTGCTGCTGATGGAATGTTCTTTCAGACGTAACAAACCTATCCAGAAGCACCTTGAACTTGCGGACGCAATGCGTGTGGCCCGCGACTGCGCGCCGGAGAAACTCGTCCTGACCCATCTTTATCCGGAATGGGACGACGTCGACCTCGTCTCCGAAGCGCGCGCGTTGTGGTCTGGTGAAACGATCGAAGCAATTGATGGATTGAGGGTGGAGGTTTAAGAGTTTGATATTACTGCTCGCAGTACTTTGTCTCCTGTTTCCACTAACTGACGTGTCGCTGCTGGAATCCGGCCAGGGCACGACCTTGCGAAAGCAAACTTCGACGCCCGCGGAGCTCAAAGTCCTTTCGTACAATATTCGCTGGCGCAGCGGCGAAGATCTCAAGGACATGATCAAGCTGCTCAAAGACGATCCGGAGGTCGGCGGCGCGTCGATCCTCGCGCTACAGGAAGTGGACCGCCGTAAGAAACGCAGCGGCAACAACAACACCGCCAAGATACTCGCCGATGAGCTCGGCCTTTACTACGTATGGACCGCGCCACCGACCGCGAACCCGAAAGACGAGGAAGAAACAGGCGTTGCGATTCTCAGTGTTTATCCGTTGTCAGACGTGAAGCGTTTTGTCCTGCCTCATCCTGGTCCAGGTAAGCGCCGGCGCGTCGCATTGGGAGCAACTGCGGAGATTGAGAATCGCAAGTGGCGCATCTATTCAGTGCATGCTGAGACGAGGATCAAGTTCGGTAAAAAACTCGAACAGTTCAAAGCCGTGCTCGACGATCTCGCCGGCTATCCGAAGGACATGCCCGCGATAATCATGGGCGACTTCAATACCTGGGAGCCGGACGCACACGACAAAGTCGTCAAACTGTTTTCGGATGCTGGTCTAAAAACACCATTCGTCGACGGCAAGAAAACATTCAAACGGCGTCTCCTCTTTGTGCCGCTGGAACTGAAGCTCGATTGGGTCTGGTTACGTGGTCTGGAAGCTGCAAATTGCGGTATCGATAAACAGATCGAAATTTCTGATCACTATCCGCTATGGACCAATGTTAAGATGTAGCCACAACAAGGCACAAAATCCACAAAACAGAACATGCGATCCAGTTTTGTGATTTGTGTGCTTCTTTATGGGTAAAATTTCTTCGTGCTTTTTTGTGGCTGATGAAGTGTCATAACTGCGAGAGGGTCGTCTCTCTGACGCGTACCCGTTGTCAGGCTTGTCGAACAAAATTGCCGGCGTGGTATTTCTGCGCGGGTATCGTAACTGTTGTGGGTCTCTTCGTGGCGTTCAAAGTGGTGGAAGCGATTCTGTAGTTACCTCACACCCCATTCCCACATTCCGAAACCGATTTTCTTATCGAGCGGCTTGCCGGCCTGTTTGAGTGACAACGCAATCTGTCCGCGGTGATGCGACTCGTGCGAAATCAGGTAGCCGAGAAACGCCGCCGCGTGCGGTTTGAAGCCTTTAACTTTGCCTCCCGCTTCGAGACTGTTCGCCAAAAGCTTTCCAATCGCAACACCTGAATCAACTAACGACTTGCGCAAGTGCTTCTGGTCGTTTGCCTGTCCAGCTTCAACCTTCTCCAGACCCTTCAGAAGATCCGGCGCCGAAGCTTTCAACCACATCAGACGCACGTTGTGGATGTGTGCAAACTGTTCACCAACGCTCCGGCCTTTCGAAGCGGAGTGACTGTCGAGTGATGTTGGATCGACGGCGTCGAGAAGATAGAGATTGATGCGATCGTGAATCTGCCATGTTTCTAGAAGTTGATTGTCAGGCATGGTTCCGGGTCCTTAGAAGAGATTTCTCGCGCCACGACGCAGCGGCGCAACGAACAAACGTCGCGCCGTTGCGCCGTGGCGTGAGAAAACCGATTTATAGGTTGGCGGCGGGTTTCGCCCCCGTGAAACCCACCGCCTCCGTGATGAGGTGCCGCAATACGGGGAAACCTGTTAGCGCACTCGCACCACGATACTGTTAACTCTCAACGCATTACCCGTGGCTCGTTGTAAATCAGCAATCGCTTTGTTCAGATCTGTTTGCGCCTTCAACTCTAATGCAAGCGCTTCTGTCAATGCAGTCTGTCGTTCCAAAACCAGAAACGTCGTAGACTGGCCGGCGTCCAGCTTCCTTTGTTCACTCGCAAACTGTTGCTCGTTTGCCGCACGCGTTGAATTCGCCGCCCGCAAACGCGATTCAGCACTGCGCATCGCCTGCAATGCATTACGAACATCAACCTGAATTGTTTGCTCAAGCTGCTCGCGCTGCGTTCCGATACGCTCGGCTTCAACCAGCGACCGGCCCAGGTTCGCTTCGGCAGTGCGATTGCGCAACGGCAGACTGATCTGCACGCCAACTTTGAAGTTGGTGAAGCGATTCGAAAATAGATTTTCCACCGACTGTCCAAACCCGCCGAGCAGGTCAGGGGCGATGGTCTGCACGGGCAGATCCGGCAGAGGATCAAAACCCAACTGACGCGAAAGATCATTTACCCGATCACGCACCTCGATACTCGACGCAGTGAACGGATTCACACGCGAAAGACTGGACGTGCCTGCGAGACCGACGATGCCATAAGTTCCGACTAGATCGACGGCCGGCTTCGTCTGATCCTTGAAAAAGCGTTGGTCGATCTGGTTGATCTCTTTCAACACATTCGACTGCTGCAACTCGGGCCGGTTCTCCATCGCGGTCTGCAACGCATCCGGAAGCGAAACGTTCGGCACAGTAAGCTCGACCGGATCAGTAGGCACGATAGACTCGCTCCAAAGTTGCGCTTTTTGATTCTCAGCGATCAGATTCTTCAGGCTGTTCTCGGTGCGCGACACTTCTTCCAACGCACTAAAGACACGCTGTTCGTACGTCGAGATTTGGGCTTCAGCGGCCACGACGTCGATCGGCGCGAGTTGGCCTTCGTTTACGAGACGCTTGTTGTGCTCGAGCTGTGTGCGCGCGACTGCAACCGCATCGCGTTGTACCTGGAGGCTGCGCAGTGCAAAGACGAGATCCCAGTAAGCACGTTGCACGTTCGTGATCGTGTCGATCGCACGCTGTCGAAACTGAGCATCTGTTAACGAGAGATTCTTTCGCGCAATCTCGATCTGCCGGCGACTGTTGTCGATCTTGAGTCCGCGCAACAGTGGTTGCGTGTAGTTGAACGTCACCCCGGTCGGATACTGCGGATTCAGCGAGGTAAATTGGTTGTTTGTCGTCAACCTCACCGACGAGGCGTCCAAACGATAACTACCGCCGAGAATCGGTGACTGGCCTTCGAGCCGCATCGTGCCGGTGTAATCGCTGCTGATGGTCGATCCGTTTTGTCCACCGGCGAGGAAGCTCGCGATGGGACTCTCCGTGCGTTCGTAAAACGCCTGCGTGAAAAGTCGGGGATCGTAAACACCCCGCGCGCCTAGTAAATCAAATTCCGCAATCCGCACATTCTCGCGAGCCACTTCGATGTCTTTGTTGTTCTCGAGCGCCATCGAAAGGGCTTCACGCAGCGCGAGAGGCCGCTGGCGATTGGAATCGACACCGACCCGAGTCAAATCAGGCAATGGTGTCTCCGATTGCGCTATTGCAACCGAGCCAACACTCAAAATCAAAACTAATAAAAAAATCGTTCTTCGCATCTGTATTTATCCGTGGTTACTTATTGCTTCGATATCAACCCGGCAGCGGCGCTTGCAGCCCGGCGACGCACACGCCCAAATGTTCCCTGTACGCGATCTCTAATCATTCCCCAAATACGACTGCGCGCCAGGTCGTCAAAAAGCGAATAGAAAACCGGCACGGCCAATAGGGTCAGCAACAAACAAAGCGTTTGCCCGCCAACTACCAGCACGCCGATCGATCTGTTCGTACCGGAACCTGGACCAGTCGAGATCGTCAATGGCAACATGCCGGCGACGAGTGCAATGGTCGTCATCAGAATCGGGCGCAAGCGATCTCGATTTGCACGCACGATCGCCTCAAATCGCTCCATGCCGCGTGCGCGTAGCTGATTCGTGTGATCGATCTGCAAAATCGCGTTCTTCTTGACTACGCCGAACAGCAGCAGTAATCCGAGCCCCGAGAAAATGTTGATCGTCTGGCCCGTCATCAGCAGCGCCAGAATGCCAAACGGAATCGCGAGCGGCAGTGTCAACAGAATCGTTATCGGGTGTATGAACGACTCAAACTGCGCTGCCAGCACCATGTACATGAAGACGAACGAAAGAATAAAAGCGAGCGCGAAGTAGTAACCCGCACGACCGAGCTCTTTCGAACGTCCCGCCAATCCGGTCGAGTAAGCAGGATCGATATTCATCTCCTGCTTAAACTGGTCCAACTTCGCGATCACCGCGGCTTGTGAACCGCCGGGTCTGACGTTGCCGAGCAACATTACCTGTCGCTGCCGGTTCAAACGATCGATCGCCGCCGGTCCGGTTCCTTCTTCGACCTTCACCAGATTGTCGAGACTGACCCAACCAACTTTTGCCGAGGACACGATCATGCGCTTCAAGCCTTCGACACTCGTGCGAAACTCTCCGACCGCACGCACACGCACGTCGTATTGATCGGTTCCGGCGTTAAAGGTCGAGACTTTCTGACCGGCAACCAGCGAATTGAGCGCCTGCGCGATGTCGCCGACTCTCACGCCCAGATCTGCTGCACGCGCGCGATCGATAACCACGCGCAATTCCGGTTTGCCGCTGATGAGCGTTGAGTCAGCATCGACCACGTCCGGAATCGTCTTCATCTTCTCCAGCATCGTGTCGGAAAGCTGTTGCAACTTGTTCAGATCCGGACCACGCAGAACGTATTGAATATCCGCATTGCGGAATCCGCCGCCCGAGATTGCCGCGACCTGCTGCACGCTCGTGCGCAGTTGTCCCGGATAGAACTTCTGATACTTGGCCAGCACTTCGTTACGTGCTCGCACCATCAAATCCTGTTGCGCGATATTGCGCTCCTCGATGGGCGTCATCTTCACGTAGATCGTGGCAACGTTCACGAGTTCCTGCTGGCCACCGCCAATCGTCGTCAACGTGTCAGTAACGCCGGGCAAACTCCGCACGTCGTTCGCTATGCGTTCGGCAAGATTTGACGTCGCTGCAAGTGTGTAACCTTCAGGCGCGCGCACGTTGAGTTCGAACTGTGCCTGGTCATCCACGGGCAGGAAGTTCTTTCCGACAAACATGAACAGCGGCACGATACTCAGGATCACGATCACACAAGCAGCTACGATCACCCAGCGATGCCGCATGGACCACGTCAACATGCTCGTGTACGTGCGGTCGATTGGTCGATAAAATCGCGACTCTTTCGAACCATGATCGGCGGGCTCAGTGCGACGCTCGAGACCACGCTCTTTCTCGTCGTCACTGCGTTTGATCAAACGTGCCGCGAGCATCGGCGTGAGCGTGAACGACACTAACAACGACACTGCGATCGCGAACGATGAAGTTAGACCAAACGATGACATGAACCGGCCGACGATGCCGCCCATGAATCCGACCGGCAGAAATACGGCGAGCAGCGAAAGGGTGGTGGCCATAACGGCCAGGCCGATTTCTTTCGTACCTTCAATTGCCGCCTGAAACGGGGGTACACCTTTCTCTTCGATAAAACGAAAGATGTTTTCGAGCACCACAATCGCGTCGTCGATCACGATACCGACCATCAATGTCAACGCGAGCATCGTGATCTGATTGAGCGTGAAGCCCATCGCGGCCATCAGACCAAAAGTAGCGATCAATGAAGTCGGAATTGCGAGACCTGCAATCAGCGTCGACCGGAAACTCCACAAGAAGACGAAAACAACAATCGCCGCGAGAATACTGCCTTCGATCAGATGCGTTTGAATCGCTTCGATCGAGGCCTTGATAAAGATCGATTGATCGCCGACGACTTCAGTCTTGAATCCCGGCGGCAATGTCCTGGTGATCTCAGCCAAACGCTCCTTCACGGCGTCTGCAACTGCGACCGTGTTTTGTCCGGACTGTTTGGAAACAATTAGAGTGACAGCCGGCTGACCGTTCAAACGCGCTTCGGTGCGTGGTTCTTCAGCTCCGTCTTCTGCATAACCGATGTCGCTTAGTTTGACCGAGTATGTGCCGCGGTTCGCGACGATGAGATTGTTGAATTCAGAGGGCTCGATGATTCGGCCCATCGTGCGCACCGTCAATTCGCGCGCGCCTTCGTCGACGCGACCACCCGGCACTTCCAAATTCTGTGCCTTCACCGCATCGGCAACTTGCGCGACAGTCACGTTGAAAGCGCGCATTTTGTCCGGGTCAACCCAGATCTCGATTTCACGACGTCGACCACCGATGATCTGCACGTCGCCCACGCCATTGATCGACTCGATCTGCTGCTTGATCTTCTTGTCGGCAACGTCGGTCACTTCGCGCAATGAGCGTGGCGCCGACACAGCGATACGAACCACTGGCGCGGCATCGGTGTCGAGCTTTTGTACGATCGGCTGTTCCGCAGTGACGGGCAGGTCGTTGACGATCAGATCGATCTTGTTTCTGACTTCCTGCGCCGCAACGTCGGGATTCTTTTCCAGCAGGAAGGTAATAAAGACTTGCGAAACACCCTCGACAGACGTCGAGCGAAGCTCATCAATACCCGATATCGTGTTGACTGCGCCTTCGACCTGGTCGGTGATCTCGGTCTCGATCTCCTGCGGCGACGCACCGGGATTTACCACCGTTACAGTGATCGTCGGCAAATCGATCTTCGGAAAGAGATCGACGCCCAGCGACTTGTAGGAAAACAGCCCGACGACAGTCAGGCTGAGGATCAGCATCGTCGCGAACACCGGACGGCGAACACAGATTTCAGCAAGCTTTTGCATTTCTTTTGTACTTTGTACTTAGTGCTTTGTTCTTTGTTCTGTTCGTGTCTGCTAGTCCACCAAGCACAAAGTACAAAGCTCGAAGATCTATAATTTCACGGCGATACCGTCACTCAACTGTTCGAGATTGCTCGTGGCAACCAGTTCATCAGCAGCGATTCCGGATCTGATCTCAATCAAGTCGCCATCTGTCTGACCCGTCTGCACGAGACGCTGTTCCGCGTGGCCGTCTTTGATCACGTACACACGACTGACTCCCGCTTCGCTAAGCACAGCACGCGCCGGAACAAGCACTGCCGGTTCAGCACGCTCCTGCAAAATTCTGACAGTCGCAAACTGGCCCGGCTTCAAAGCGCCGCCGCTGTTCTCGATCTCGGCTTCGACAGTCAACGTTCGCGAAGTTGCCGAAACATTCGGGGCGATGCGCGCAACCCGCCCGGCAAAATTCTTGTCGGGCCAGGCGCTGGTCGTGATCGATACTGACTGGCCCACCTTCACTTCCGAAATCGCCTGCTCGGGAACGTCAATCCTAATCCGCAGCGGATTGGTGCGCACGATCGTCACCACTTTCTGCTGCGGCGAAACGTATTCGCCGAGATCCGCAGTCCGCTCCGCTACGAAACCGTCAAGCGGCGCAGGGATGACGGCGTACGAAAGACTCTTGCGAGCGAGCGCCAGGGCAGCCTGCGCATTTGCGACGTTTGTGCGTGCCACATCGACACCAGCGTAGTTCTGACGCGCCTGCGCGAGTGCAACTTCGTACTGTTCTTTTAACTGATCGCGTCGCGCACGCTGTTCGTCAAAGAAAGAACGCGACACGTCGCCCGACTCGATGAGTTTCTCCGCGCGCTTCAGGTTCTTCTCGGCCAGGTCGAACGAGACCTTCGCGGCCGCGACTTCCGCAACGCGGTTCGGATCAAAAGCCTGTCCCGATCGCAAACCAATCTTCTCTTCAGCCTGTCGCACTGCCGCCTTCGCCTGTTCAACTTGCGCCGCCGCTTGATCGACACGAAGCTTCATCTCGGCATCGTCGAGTCGGACCAGCATCTGGCCACGCTTTACGTAACTGCCGATGTCAACGCCGAGGGCGACGACTTTGCCTGAAGTTTGGGGCGCCACGTCAGTCTGCTGATCGCCGGCCAGACTGCCAGTCGCTTCGAAGAAGCGCGGCAGCTCACGCTTAATTGCCGCCGCAGTAGTCACACCTTCGACAACCGGCGGCTGCGCGTTTGCGCTTGACTCCTCTTTTCTGACGTTCGCTTTTGAACCACGACAGGAGGCAACGAAGGCTGCCACGGCGACGAGCGCCAGAAGCAAAATCAGAACTTTCAATTTCCCTTGAAATCGCATTTGTCTTTTAACTTTTGGTACTAATTCCATTTAGAAGAATGTCAGTGAAATGCTTTGCCGCAACTTCATTCGAGATGTTCAACAATCGCCGCGATGGATCCCAAAGATTGTTATTGAGCGACTGGTGCATCACCATCCCGATGAAGCTGCGCACCACGACGGCGGGATCGATTTCGATCAACGCTCCCTCGCGCTGGCGCTCACGGATGTAAGCACCGAGAAATTCATAAACACGGCGCACAAACTTGTCGAAAAATATTTCCGCGAGTTCGTGCTTCTCGAGCGCCGAGTGCAACAGCAGCCGCTGAAACTCAGGATCTTTTTCGTGATGATTCAAGGCGGCGAGCGCGAGTGTCTCGAAGACCGCGCGGTCGTCTTTTCGCTTAATTGCCTCGGCCGCCATTTCGGCCGGATCAAAGCCGTCATGCGAACACGCTTTGTGATCGAGAATCGCGGCGTAGAGTTCCTCTTTGGTCGCGAAGTGCCGAAAAACCATCGCTTCCGACACGCCCGCAGCCTGGGCGATCTCTTTTGTCGTGGTGCCTCGAAAGCCTTTTTGGGAAAAAAGCCTCACGGCTACTGCGAGGATTTGCAGCTTCCGCTCTTCCCCAGCCATACGGGCACTACTTGCTGCGCCCTCAATCGTTATCTGTTTACTCAATTGCTCTCCTTAGTTCCTCTCCACCCGTGGGTAAAGTAAGTACTTACTTACCATCTTTAATAAAGTGGTGTCAAGCAGTTAGCAAGATCTGTCTACATCTGCGTTAACTGTGTCCCGCTGTTGTACGGTTTGTATCCTTTCGCAACAGACCTGAGCCCGAATTCGCTGGTTTTGCTCGTGATCTGTCGGCACAAATCTTGCTCAATTGTATCTGCTAAATTCCTATTCCGATTTCTTGAAGGAGAATTTCGATATGCCAGAGAATGGAAGCATTACCGAAGGAACAACGGGAACCACAGGAACCGGCGGGACAGCTGGAACCGGTACCGGAACTGCCCTTTCACAAACTGCACATGACTACAAAGAGAAAATTACCGACGCGGCAAACTACGCGAAGGACTACGTAAGTGACAAAGTGTCAGTCGTCGGCGACAAATTTAAAGAACTTCAGAACGCGGATCTCGGCGAGCTCGCAGAGAACGCTAAAGAATATGCGCGACAGAAACCCGGCCAGGCGCTACTCATCTCAGCAGCCGCGGGTCTGTTACTCGGTTTGATTATTCGGGGCCGCCGCTAAGCCGGCAGCCCACGAACAGGGGGTGAACAAACATGGCGGCAAC
>DATEIS010000555.1:0-2398 GCA_035278765.1 Pyrinomonadaceae bacterium
GCCGTGATCGGCGCCGGCACCATGGGTCATGGCATTGCCCAGGTGGCCGCGTTAGCGGGTTTTAAGGTCTTACTCAGCGATGTCGATCGTGAATCGCTTGCTCGAGGAGTTAAGGCGATCGAAGGTAACCTTGCCAAAGGAATGAAGCTCGGCAAGTTGACTGAAGACGATCGCGACCGCACCTTGCAGCATATTCATGGCACAACGAACCTGAAAGAGTGTGCAACAGCAGATCTGATCATTGAGGCCGCGCCGGAGAAACTGGATCTCAAGAAAGACATCCTCCGGCAACTCGAATCCGCGTCCGACCACCCTTTCATTTTCGCGAGCAATACGTCGTCGCTGTCAATTACTGAGATAGCCAGTTCTTCGAAACGCCCCGAAGCTGTTATTGGTATGCACTTTTTCAACCCGGTGCATATCATGCGACTGCTTGAAATCGTGGTTGGCGAAAAGACCAGCACCGCGACTGTCGACGTCGTCAGGGCTGTAGGACAGAAGCTACGGAAAGAACCGATCGTCGTTAAAGACGTTCCCGGCTTTGCATCGAGTCGACTGGGCGTAGTGCTCGGTCTCGAAGCGATGAGAATGTTTGAGCAGGGAGTAGCCAGTGCGCAGGACATCGACATGGCGATGGAGCTCGGCTACAACCATCCGATGGGTCCACTGAAGTTAACAGATCTGGTTGGACTCGACGTGCGGCTTAATATTGCCGAGTATCTTCATCGAGAGCTCGGCTCAGAGGCATTCAAACCACCTGAAGTTTTGCGACGTATGGTGAGTGAAGGGAAGTTGGGAAAAAAAACGGGCCAGGGATTTTACGATTGGAGCAAAGAAGACGCGCGCCGCGCACAGTCTTCCTAAGCTCTTGCTGCTGAACAATGAGTACTCCCTACAATAACGAAGAGAGACGGTTTGCGTTACGAATGTCGTTGCGGTTGCCGGTCGTGATTTCCGGTCGCGCAGAAGATGGTTCCGCCTGGAGTGAGCCGACCGAAACTGACGACATCTCGACTTCAGGCGCGCTCTTTCATCTGAATCAGAAAGTTACTCGCGGAGAACGTTTGTACATTCGCGCGCACCGGCCCGATGGCACGCCGATCGAGGCGACTGCCCTTGTGGTGCGAGTTGCGCCCGCGATTTACGGAACAGCGCGAGTCGGAGTGCAGATAGCCGAACCCACCGAAAACTGGCTCCGGCTATTCGTGTCATGGGTAGCCGATGAGCAACCAGTGACTACTGATCCCGAAGGTCCTCCCTCCGAGTAATTTTTAATCATCAAAGAGACACTGGAGTTGTCAATGCCGGAAACTTACGAGACCTTGCTGCTCGAAAAACGCGAGCGGGTCGCCATCATCACCATCAATCGTCCCGAGAAAAGAAACGCGCTCGATATAAAGATTCGCCAGGAAGGCGCAGCTTTACTGGAGGAACTTCGTAACGACAGTTCAGTCGGCGTGGTTGTGTTCACGGGCGCGGGTGAAAAAGCTTTTATTGCGGGAGCAGACATTGCCGAGTTTGCCGGCCGGACTTCCATCATGCAGCGCGACGTGATGATGGCCCGATCGTTGTTCACGGCGATCGATTCGTTTCCGAAGCCGGTGATTGCGATGATCAACGGCTTCTGTCTCGGCGGTGGATGCGAATTGGCACTTGCGTGCGATATCCGTGTTGCAAGTGAGAAGGCAGTATTTGGTCAGCCCGAGATCAATCTCGGCATCATTCCCGGTGGCGGCGGCACGCAACGTTTGACGCGCCTTGTTGGTGAAGGCAAAGCGATGGAGATGATTCTGACCGGCGAGTTTATCGACGCCACGACAGCTTTCGCAATTGGCCTAGTGAATCACGTTGTACCGCCCGAGCAGCTTGAAGCGAAGACAATGGAGATCGCAAACCGCATTGCCAGTAAGAGCCCGATCGCGCTTCAGCTTGCGAAAGAAGCAGTGAAGCTTGCGTCTCGGTCGAACCTCGACGAAGGTCTGCGACGTGAAGTCGATCTCTTCGCGCTCTGTTTCTCGACGGAAGATAAAGACGAAGGCGTGAGTGCATTTCTGGAGAAACGCACGCCTGCGTTCAAGGGGAAATGAAATCTCTCCTTCTGATTGTCGGGATCTTGATTGCCACTGTTGGTGGCGTGCTCACCTACCGCGCGTTGTACGTCGAGCCGAAGTCGGGAGTCGTGATCACTGATTCGGGTATTCGCCAGATTCCCGATCAGGCACGCGTAGTTGGTGGTGCATTATTGTTTGTTGGCGGCTCCGCCCTCGCCCTCTTCGCCGCCACAAGGAAGCCCAAATAACGAAAATTGATTCGCGGAACGTACTGTAGGGGCGGCCCTCCGTGGCCGCCCGTGGTTTTGGTAGGGATTCAAGGAGCAACGGCTTCGGATTTGGCGAAC
>DATEIS010000556.1:0-9295 GCA_035278765.1 Pyrinomonadaceae bacterium
GATTTCATCACCTTGCTCACCTACTTCAACGCGGAGCAGATCGCGCATCGATAGCATTCCTACCCAGCGGTCGCCATCGACCACGGGAAGATGTCGACTGCCAATTTGCTCCATTCGCTCGAGGGCCTGGTGGGGTGTTTCGTCACACTGAATCACGGCGCGCAACTCGCTCGTCACGTCGCCAACTCTGACAGTGTGGGGATCGCGCCTGGGGACAACAACGCGATTCAGGACGTCGCGTTCGGAAAATACGCCCAGCAACTTGCCGCCTTCATCAAGCACGCAAACGGCTCCAATGTTTCGTTCGGCCATGAACTCCGCCGCTTCCTGCACGGTGGCTGAAGCTCGGGTCGAATAGGGCTCGCGGTTGCGAATCACGTCGCGTATCAGCATCGCTTTCGCCTCCTGATTGGTTGTGGGGTGTGAGTATTATAGCCGCGTTTATCTGTTGCTAAAAGACTTAAAACAGTGAAGCCTGGGCCGAGGGTCGCCGAAAGGTGCTGCCGGCGGGCGTCTGATGTGTGCGTTTTTTGTTGAATCCGAGGCGTGCGGAGTGGATTTTGAAGAGACGTTCGGTCGCTTCCCAGTATTGGCCCTTGCCCCGCATACGTTCGCCGAAGACACTCGAATTGAGCTTGCCATCACGCGCTTCGCGAATTCTGTTGAGCACGCGATCGGCCTTCGTCGGCAACTTCTCACGCAAACGCTCTTCGAAATAAGGCGCTACGTTGCCGGGCAAACGCAGCATGTTGATGAACGCATACTCGGCGCCTGCTTCTTTAGCACGCTTCAACAACACCGGAATAT
Organism: Pyrinomonadaceae bacterium; assembly: GCA_035278765.1. Classification (GTDB taxonomy): domain Bacteria; phylum Acidobacteriota; class Blastocatellia; order Pyrinomonadales; family Pyrinomonadaceae; genus PSRF01. Next base: position 808 of record DATEIS010000556.1, read on the forward strand.
CAGTCGATAAACCGGGAATTACCGGCGCGATTCCGATACCTACCTTAATCCCCGCCGCGGCGAGTGCTTCCATTGCATGAAATCTCGCTTCAGGAAGTGGAGCAAATGGCTCAACAGCGCGTGCAGTTTCCACGTCTGTGAATGGAATCGTAAAGAACACACCCAGCTTCGCATTTCGCGCGAGATCCTGAAGCACGTCGATGTCTCTGCGTACCAGCGCCGACTTCGTGATAACGCCCACAGGATTCCGAAACTCTGCGCAGACTTCCAAACAGCGACGCGTGAGTTTGTAATTCGCTTCGAGGGGAATGTAAGGATCAGATGTGAAAGAGAAAACGATCTCGGCGCCTTTCCACGAAGGTCTCATCAAGTCTTTGCGCAAGAGTTCGGGAGCGTTCACCTTCGCGACGATCTTGCGATCGAAGTCGGTTCCGGCGCCGTAGCCGAGATATTCGTGCGTAGGCCGGCTAAAGCAGTAAGTGCAGCCGTGTATACAACCGCGATAACAGTTGACGGTGTAATCGAAACCGACGTCGGGACTGTTGTTGTGAGTGATGATGTGGCGCGTCGCTGTCTCTTCGAAGACTTCGAGCTTCGCTTCCGGTGGTTCGCCAATCCATTCGACTGAGTGAGTCAGCCATGGATTCGGAGGGTTCTCTACGTACTGCATAACAAATAAAACCTGGCCACAGATTTATCCGTTCGAATCCGTGGTTCCTACTACTACCGACTCGATTGCGGCGAAAGACAAGTATACCTGCTGCCCGGGCTCTGGTCTTGTCTCCGTCAGACAAACGTAGTCGTTTGTGACCTCGGAGATGCGTCCCGAATAGATGCCGCCCGATAACGTCTTTACGTCGACTACTTCCCCTTTGAAGCGGCGAAAGAGATTCTCAATATGTTGTCCCGCCATTCGTAATTCCCTTTCTCTCGTCGTCCCAAGTTACAAAAAAGTAGCGATATTTGTCAGGATCCTCGAGGGTAACGAAGCGACCGCCCCAACCTTCATCCAACGGCGGCTGAACGTCGGCGCCTCTTGCGATCAGATCGTCATAAAACCGATCGACGTCTTCCACACCAACAAAAAAATGAACTCCACGACCGCGGCGCAACATCGTCTCGAGATTCTGCGCGAGGCTGATTCTCAACGAACCGCCACGAAGCCTCGCCATCGGCGGCTCCGACTTGATGTTAACTGACTCGACCTCCATCCCGAGCACTTGCTCGTAAAAAGCAAGCGATTCTTCAAGACTGTTGACCTCGAGAAAGAGAAGGTCTAAACCACTGATCATCTCGTCCTCAAAGAGTCATCACGACGTAGAGCCCGTAGGCGCCGCTGACAATCACCGTCCAAAAGGCGAATTCCTGTATGCTGGTGTGGCCTTTAATTTTATTTGTCACCGGCAGCGATGCGTTGACCGCCACCATCGCGCTGCGTGCCAGTAACACTCCGAATCCGAGCACCAGTAACGCCAGTATCGCGAGCGGCCAGAGAAACCAGGCTCCGTGAAACCGCACGAGCAACAACAAAAACATACCACCGAACAGACAAAGGAAGGCGCTCAAGCAGTGTCCCAAGACTCCAACGTCCCGGGCGGTCGGCGTCGTCACCGGAGTAAAGGTCTGAGCCGAATAACTTTTACGCCGCCCGGCATCATAAGAACTGCGTAACATTTGGTCTTTTAGAACGCTGTACGCTTCGTTCAAAGACTTCATCCGCTCCTCGCTGCCGCCGCGGTCGGGATGATGCTTTGATGCCTGGCGTTTGTACTGCCGATCGATGTCGGCCTGAGAGGCATCCTTGTCGATGCCTAAAACGCCGTAGTAGTCTTTGTTCGAATCGAACTGGCTCATCGCGAATTGCCTGATTCTAGAGGCGCTGATTTCGTTTGGCAATAAAGCCACGGACTGACACTGATGCTAAAGGTTGAGAATCTCTCGAAGGAGTACCACACTCCCGCCGGCCCACTCCGAATCGTTTCGGACGTCTCTTTAACTCTGCCACCCGGATCGGCGGTTTCGATCATGGGAGCTTCCGGCAGCGGCAAGAGCACTTTGCTTTATATGCTTGGTGCGCTCGAGCCACCGTCGAGCGGTACGGTCACGCTGAAGAATCAAAACCCGTTCCTGCTAAACGCTAAGCAGCTCGCAGCGTTTAGGAACCGGGAGATCGGTTTTGTATTTCAGGATCACTGCCTGTTGCCACAGTGCTCGGTCATCGAAAATGTGCTGACACCGACGATGGTCTCGACCACAAATGGAGAACCCACGACTCGGGCTACCGAACTGCTCAAACAAGTGGGTCTCGCAGAACGCATGGACCATCGTCCGGCGCAACTCTCCGGCGGCGAGAAACAACGTGTAGCGCTCGCACGTGCATTGATCATGAAACCGCAACTGCTCTTATGTGACGAACCGACGGGAAATCTTGACGAACGATCCGCGGGAGTAGTGGCCGATCTGCTGCTCGAAACCCATCGCGGCGTAGAAACGATTCTGATCGTCGTCACACACAGCAAAGAACTCGCGGCTCGCTTTCCCCAACGCTTCGTGTTACGGAACCAGCTTCTCGAACAGCTTTAATGCAAACTACTCAACTCATCAAACGCAGTCTGGGGTATTACTGGCAAACCAATCTGGTTGTCGTGCTGGGAGTTGCGATCGCTGTGTCAGTACTGGCGGGTGCGCTGCTCATCGGTGAATCAGTTCGCGGGAGTCTGCGCGATCTTTCCTCGCAACGACTCGGGAAGACCGACGATCTGATCTCTTCGGCAAATTTCTTCCGCGAACAACTCGCTGCCGACCTCGAACAGCAAGGCCAGTTTGCGGCGACGTGTCCGATGATTGCGCTCGAAGGCGTCGTCGTTCATGAACCGAGCAAGCGTCGCGCGGGCGGTGTAAAGGTTTACGGTGTTGATGAAAGGTTCTGGAAGTTTAATGGCGTCGCTGGCGTGACAACACCTGAGAATGCGCTCGTCAGTCAGAGTCTTGCGAGTGAATTGGGAACTGGTTCGAGTGATTCTCTGTTGTTGCGAATTGAGAAACCTTCGGACATTCCTGTGGAGTCTCTGCACGGACGAAAGGAAGATCCAGGCAAGACGATCAGACTGAGTGTTGCGGGCGTGGTTGGGAGTGAGAGTCTTGGTGAGTTTTCACTGCAACCACAACAAGGAACAGTGCGGGTTGTCTTCGTTAAGCTCAGCTTTTTGCAGCAGGAGCTTGAACAATCTGGTCGTGTCAACACGATCCTCGTTGCGAGGTCTGCCAATACGCAACAGACATCCATTGCATCATTGCTGAAGAGCAAAGCAACACTCGACGATCTCGGACTGAAGCTAAGAGCGGTCAACGAGCAAACAATCTCGCTCGAGAGTGATAGCAAAATCATCAATGAACATGTAACCACAGCCGCAAACGATGCCGCCAAGGCACTTTCGCTGCGAACAGTTCCCGTGCTCTCTTATCTCGCCAACAGCATTAGTTCCGGCGAACGGTCCACTCCCTATTCACTCGTAGCTGCATTAGACGATGAGACTCTCGCGAAGCTCGCGAAAACAGCAACGCAAACGTCATCGCATCCGCCAATCATTCTCAACGACTGGACCGCACGCGACCTGAATGCGAAACCTGGCGACACGGTCTCGCTCGAATATTATCTCTGGCATGAAAACGGTCGACTCGAAACGAAGAAAGCCGATTTCCAGTTAGCAGCAGTTGTTCCGATTGCCGGTCTGGCTGCTGATCGCGATCTCGTACCGGAGTATCCGGGGATTACTGAGTCGGAAGACATGTCTGAATGGGATCCGCCGTTTCCCATCGATCTCGATCGAGTGCGAAAGCAGGATGAAGACTACTGGCATCAATATCGTACGACGCCTAAAGCGTTCATACCTCTCTCGACTGCCCAAAGTCTGTGGCAAACGCGTTTCGGAAAACTGACTTCGATGCGCGTCGAGTCTCCGAACGGTCAAATGACACCGGAGACGCTCACTAATTACAGCGATAGTCTTCGCAAGTCTCTGGATCCGGCATTGATTGGGTTTCAGGTCGTTCCCGTTCGCGATCAGGGTCAGGCAGCGTCGAGAGGCGCGACTGATTTTGGTGAGTACTTTTTGTACTTCAGTTTCTTTCTCGTCGTTGCAGCGCTGATGCTGACGACGCTGTTCTTCAAACTCGGCATCGAGCAACGCGCACGTGAGATTGGGACGCTACAGGCAATTGGGTTTTCTGATTCAGGTATCCGGCGACTCTTTCTAGTTGAAGGAACGTTGCTGGCAGGAATCGGGAGTTTGTTGGGACTCGTCGGAGCGATCGCGTATGCAGCGTTGTTGATGTACGGGCTGAGAACGTGGTGGGTGGGAGCCGTCGGCACCACGGCGCTGAAACTTCACATCTCGTGGGTGTGGTTGGTTGTCGGGGCGGTCGGCGGCATTGCGGCTGCGGTGGTTTGTATCTTTTTCACGTTGAGGAGACTCGGGCGTTCTTCGACGCGCAGTTTATTGATGGGATCGATAGAAGATGTCTCCCGCAGCGGCGCGACGGCGCGGCGAAAAGGTTTTCGTGGCACCGTGGCGCCGCTGCGGGAGAAATTCTTTGGTTTGGTTTTCATGACGATCGGGGTTCTGCTCGTCATCGCTGGTGCGCTCCAATTGATCCCACCAGTCGCAGCCTTCTTTGGCGGCGGCGTGATCCTCCTCGTCGCAGGCGTCCTCTTTCTGTCGAGTTGGCTCAAACGCAGTAAGAGACCTGTGATTCAAGGCGCGGGCTGGTGGACCATCGCTCGTCTCGGCTTTCGCAACGCAACTTATCGACCCGGTCGAACCGTCCTTTGCATCACTCTCATCGCCGCAGCGGCTTTCATCATCGTCGCCGTCGATGCGTTTCGCCGTTCGGGTGTTTCGGCTTCTGACCGCAAATCGGGCACCGGCGGCTTTCCATTCGTCGCCGAATCACTCGTGCCCGTGGTCCACGACGCAAATACTCCCGAAGGACGCGAATCCCTAAACCTCGGCAACAACGACCCAACGTTGAAAGACGTAAACTTCGTAAATTTCCGCGTGCGGCCAGGTGACGACACAAGCTGTCTCAATCTCTACCAACCGCGCAACCCGAAGATTGTGGCGCCACCACAGTCTTTCATCAACGATAACCGCTTCACCTTTCAGAACTCGCTGGCGAGCACTCCCGAAGAACAGAACAACCCGTGGGCTCTGTTGGATCGCCAGCTTGAAGACGGCGCCGTTCCCGTCATCGGCGATGCAAACTCGTTAACCTACGTGCTACACCTGAAAGTCGGCGATGATTTGGTTGTCGACAACGCGAATGGACCGCTGAAATTGCGCGTCGTTGCTGCATTGTCCGACAGTATTTTTCAAAGCGAGTTGTTGATGTCTGAGAAAAACTTTCTCCGGCTTTTCCCGACCGAAGCAGGCTATCGAATGTTTCTCATTGACGTTCCAAACCCACAACAAGCGGCAGCGGTCTCGACTACGCTCGAAGATCGCTTATCAGACTTCGGGTTTGACGTCACATCGACAGACGAACGGCTCGCAAATTTTCATCGCGTTGAGAACACCTATCTTTCTACATTCCAGATGCTCGGCGGCCTCGGACTTGCTCTCGGCACTCTCGGCATGGCCGCAGTTCTGTTAAGAAATGTTTTCGAACGACGGCGAGAACTGGCTCTACTGCGTGCCGTGGGGTATAACTCTTCTCATTTCGCGGCAATGGTTATCACGGAAAACGTGCTTATGCTGTGCTGCGGTCTGGCGGTAGGATTTGTCTGCGCTCTGCTCGCTATTGCACCCGTGCTCTTCGAGCGCGGGGGCCGGCTTCCAAACATCTCGCTCGGTCTTTTGTTGCTGGCTGTTCTGCTCTCGGGCGCAATCGCGTCTCTCGTGGCTACACTGGCTGCGTTGCGCTCACCACTACTGCCGGCACTTCGCGCAGAGTAGTTTTCGAAAGGGGCATTCTATGAAAAACACAAAGTGGGTACTCGTTTCCCTTCTCTTCCTCTTTGTTATCGATGCTCGAGCGCAGTCTGACTGGTCACAGTGGGGTGGTCCAAGTCGCAACTTCACCACCAACTCAAAAGGCCTTGCATCCCAATGGCCATCGAGTGGACCAAAACGACTATGGTCACGGCCGCTTGGCGGCGGCCACTCAGCCATACTCACCAGCGGTAACACGCTTTACACGATGTACAACCAGGGCGAGCAGGAAGTCGTTATCGCACTTGCAGCCGACACGGGCAAAACACTCTGGGAGTATAAATACGACGCGCCGAATCCGGCCGGCATGGATTACGAATACGGAGTTGGACCACACTCCACGCCGCTTCTGGCCGGAGATCAGCTCTTCACCGTAGGCGCAACCGGCAAACTCTTCGCACTCGATAAAAAAACCGGCAAAGTCGCATGGACCCACGATCTCTGGAAAGAATATGCGGGCTTGAAGATGGGCCGTGGTTATTCGTGCAGCCCGATTGCCTACAAGAACACGGTCATACTCACGCTCGGCGGCCCCGGACAAACCTTAGTTGCTTTCAATCAGAAGGACGGAACAGTCGCGTGGAAGAATCAATCGCTCGACATGTCACCGGCGTCACCGATCATCGTGAACGTCGATGGACAAGATCAGTTAATAATGTTTCTTGGTAAAGTCGTCGCCGGAATCGATCCCAACAACGGCAACCTACTCTGGAGCCATCCGCACGTTACCGAATGGGGACTCAACATCAGCAACCCGGTTTGGGGCAGCGATAACCTGCTGTTCATCTCGTCTGCGTACAGCGGTGGGAGTCGTACGCTGAAGTTAACGCAGAAGGACGGCAAGACGACTGCGGAAGAGCTTTGGTTTCACCGTCGCATGCGTCTGCATCACGGTACGGCGATTCGCATCGGCGATTACGTCTATGGATCGAGCGGCGACTTTGGACCAGCGTTTCTCGCCGCAGTGAACGTGAAGACGGGCGAGATTGCGTATCAGGACCGCAGTTTTCCCAAGAGCAACCTGCTACTCGCCGAAGGAAAGTTGATTATTTTGGACGAAGACGGCAATCTTGCTCTCGCAACCGCAACGCCAACAGAATTAAAAGTGATCTCGAAGGTGAGTGTTATGAAAAACCTCGCCTGGACCGTCCCGACACTCGTGGGAACAAAGCTTTACTTGCGCGATCGTCACACGATCATGGCGCTCGACTTAAGTTAGGCCACAAAAGGCACAAAATGCACAAAAGGCACATAATAGATTTTTAGATTTCTCTTGTGCTTTTTGTGCATTTTGTGGCTAAAACCTCTTCGTGGCTATAGGAGGATCTGATGCAGAAACGGACTCTCGGAGTGGTGGCTGTTTTCCTGTTCTCGTTTGTTGTGGCTCATGCGGAGAACTGGCCGCAGTGGCGTGGACCAGCGCTTAACGGTGTGAGCGCCGAAAAGAATTTGCCTGTTAAGTGGACCACCGAAGAAAACGTTGCCTGGAAGGTGGCGATGCCGGGCCTTAGTGGCTCGACACCGATTATCTGGCGCGATCGGATCTTCCTCAGTGTTGCCGATACTGACAATCTGTTTCTCTGGTGTCTCAGTAAGACAAACGGCGAAGTACTTTGGAAGCAGCCACTCGGCGCCGGCAACGTAAAAATGCGCAAGCACAACATGTCGTCGCCCTCGCCCGTCACCGATGGACGCAACGTCTACGTAATGACCGGAACGGGTCTCCTCAAGGGTTTCGACTTCAACGGGAAAGAGGTCTGGTCCAGAGATATTCAGAAAGACTACGGGACATTTGGTTTGAACTGGGGCTACGCCTCGTCTCCGTTGCTTTTTGAAGACTCGCTGTACGTTCAGGTGCTTCACGGAATGAAGACCGACGATCCTTCGTACGTGATGCGTATCGACAAGAAGAACGGCAAGACGTTGTGGAAAGTCGATCGTCCGACGAATGCGATTCGTGAGTCTCCGGATTCGTACACGACGCCCGCGTTGCTTCGCTACGGCAAGACCACGGAGATCGTGATCACTGGAGGAGATTGCGTCACCGGTCACGATCCGGCAAACGGCAAAGAACTCTGGCGCGCCAACGGTCTCAATCCCGACAACAATCCGTTTTATCGCATCGTCGCCTCGCCGATTGTTTTTGACAACATCATCTACGCACCCACGCGCATCAAGCCGTTGCTCGCGCTCAAAGCCGGAGGTCGCGGCGACATCACGAGCTCGCATGTGCTCTGGTCCACGCCGAACGGGCCGGACGTGCCGACACCAGTCACCGATGGAAAATATTTTTACATGATTAACGATCGCGGGATCGTGTGGTGTCTCGACGCCAAAACCGGCGCTGAGGTCTACGCACAACAACGCATCAAATCAGCCACCTACAGCGCTTCTCCGGTGCTTGCAGACGGGAAAATCTACATCACTAATGAAGATGGTTTGACGACTGTGATCGCTGCTGGTCCAAAGTTTGAAGTGTTGGCTGAGAATTCATTGAA
>DATEIS010000557.1:0-15423 GCA_035278765.1 Pyrinomonadaceae bacterium
GAGATCGGCGGTGGCTATTCAACGCAGATCGCCGCCAAAGCACTGGCTGCCAACCGCAAAGGCAAGCTGACTTGCATCGAACCCTACCCGGAGCGACTCAATGGCTCGAATGTTGATTTGATTCAGAAGCGTGTCGAGGAGATGAGCCTCGACTTCTTCTCGACTCTCGAAGCCAACGACATCCTCTTCATCGATTCCAGCCACACGGTCAAGTTTCGCAGCGACGTCTGTTACGAGTTTCTCGAAATCCTGCCGCATCTCGCGCAAGGTGTTTGGGTACACGTACACGACATTTTCTTTCCACACGACTATCCGGCCGAGTGGCTCATAAACCGCCGGCTCGCGTTGAACGAACAGTACCTGCTCGAAGCGTTTCTCTCCTTCAACAAATCATTTGCGCCGCAGCTAGCGAATCATTGGCTCTGTCTTGAACACAACGAAGACGCCGCGCGTCTCTGGCCCAACGCTGATAATAACTCTTCGAGTTTTTGGATGAAGCGAGTCGAATGATCTCAGCAATCATCCCGACAGTTGGTAGGCCCGAGCTGTTGTGGCTTTGTCTTGAAAGCCTCGCAAGACAGACAGTTCAGATCGCGGAAGTTGTTGTCGTTCATTGTGGCAGCGACTCAGAGACATTAGCGGTCACGAAAGATCCTCGTTGGCGCGAAGCGGGATTTGAGGTTCGTTACTTTCATCACCCCGAACGAAACTGCGCCCGCCAGCGCAATTTCGCCATCGCACAGGCTAAGCACGATTACCTTCTTTTGATCGACGACGACGTCGAGGTTGATCCGCATTGGGTGGAAGAGCTGTTCAAGCCTATCCGGAACGATCCATCCGTGGGGGCCACAATGGGCAACCTTACCAATCAACCAATGGCCACACCGACGTTCTTCTGGCGTCTTTATCGACGGTTGCTGTATGGCGAGGTCGAAGGACTTAAACCCGGTAAGTTGATCGGAGCTGCCCTCCCAAACGGATATCCAACGACAGCCAAAGACCCGATACCGTGCGAGTGGATTGGCGGTGGCGCAAGTGCGTTACGACGCGATGCGTTCGAATCGGTTGGTGGCTTTGCATCGTTCTTCACGGGGAGTTCTCCCGGTGAGGATCTCGATCTTGGTTATCGTCTGAGCCGGACGTGGAAAGTGTTTTACGTTCCCACGGCGAAGTGTATTCATCATCAGGCTCCCAGCGGAAGGGAATTATCGGATCAACATCAGTATCTCTCGATGCGATCGCGATTTGGGATCCTGACGATCACGATGGGTAAGAGCCGGTATGCCGCCCTCGCGCATATCGGTCTTTGGGCGCTGGTCCAATTCTTGAGTGAACTGGCAAGCTTGCGACACGGATTATCAAGGCCTGATTTGCCACGCGCGTGGTCTGGGCGACTACGTGGGTTTCTATCGTGTGTTTGGGCCACGGATTTACGCGGATGAAACCAACACTGATTGTCGCTGATTATCCCGTCGGGTATGCGAGCGGTTTTGGCGAGACGCTTTACAACTTGTTCAGGGGCTTTTCAGGCGAAACGCTTTGGAGTGCGCATCCGGGACATCTTGCGCCGGCCGCAGGTAAGCAGCTAGCGCAATCAGTGCCGCTGCCTTCGCCGGCACGCCCGCGCTGGCTCAATAACCGGATCGCACTTGCTTATTATCCATTTTTGAAAGCGCAGCAATTTCAGGCTATGCGGAATGCGGTGCGATTGCTCGTCGACGTAGTTGAAAGAAATTCGATCAAGAACCTGCTAGTCGTGCCGGTCAGTCCGTGGATACTCTCTGCCGCTCTTGCACTGCACAGGCGATATCCAAAACTAAACCTCGTCTTTTATGTGATGGACGACTGGCAGGGACATCACGAGTGTCACCAGTTGCCATACTCTCGCCGCCGTCGTCGTTTGCTCAGCGAAGCGATCGATCGCGCAAACGCGAGGTTCGCAGTCTCGCGTGAGATGGCTACGCACTATGAACAGACTTTCGGTAAGAGTTGGTCGGTGGTCCACAACGGCGTGCCGAAGAGTTCCATCACGATTGAAACCAACGGACACAAGAAACCGCGGCAAGTGATGCTGGCTGGTGACGTCAACGTGTTCCGCTTCGATGCGGTGCTAGCATTCGCTGAAGCGCTCGAACGCTACAACCAACGCCATCAACAAACGATCGAGTTCAAGGTGATGGGCGAAGTTGCTGAACAGCATCGAGAACCGTTGTCCGCGTTGAAAGCTACACAACTGTTGAGTCGCCGATCGCACGCAGAGTGTCTCGATGCCATGAAAGCCGCGGACCTGCTCTATCTCCCGCTTGCGTTCTGCGAACGTTCGGCGCGCATCTCGCTCTATTCATTGCCAACAAAACTTCCTGAGTATCTTGCTTCCGGGAAGAGCGTGTTCTTTCACGCGCCGGGAGATTCTGCTGTGTTTCAAGTTGCTGAACGCTACAACCTGACACCGCGACTATCGACGATCGACCCGAAAGCACTCGATGCTTTTGTCGAGGAGTGGGCCGGCGGTAATCAAAACGGGGCGGATTCGTTGGCGCGAGCGAAAGTTGCCTTGGACCAGGAGTTTGATATCGATGCGCTGGCCGCGCGTTTTCAGTCAGCGTTTGTTTGAACTCGAATGAACTGCCGGATTTGCCATCGAGAAACAGATCCGTTCATGCGCATCTCCACCGATACATTGGAAGAACCGTTTCTTGATGCGACATTGCGAAAGTGCTTGCCGGAATTAGAACTGCGCCGCTGTGTTGAGTGTGGCAGTCTGTGGGCCAACGATGCGCGACAGGACAATCGCGTGCTTGCGGACGCCTATGAGCGCGTGGCTGCTACTTACTTCGACTCGCTGGAGAACGATCCGCGCTACGTAAGGTTCTACAAACGACTCGAAGAGTTCGTGAAGCGGCATGTTTCCGGTCGAACAATTTTGGACGTCGGCTGCGGTGATGGCGTCTTTCTGTCGTCAATGTCGAGCGAATGGTCTAAGCAGGGACTCGAGCCGAGTGCCACAGGCGCGACGCTCGCGAGAAAAAGAAATCTCGATGTTGCCAACGCCACACTTGATACAGCGCCACAGCAATACCAGGCGGATGTCGTCTCAGCGCTCGACGTGATCGAACATGTGATCGATCCGCATGATTTTGTCGAGTCGTTCAAGCGACACCTACGTCCGCGCGGTGTGGTGTTGTTGGTCACCGGTGACGCCGATTCTTATCCCGCAAAGATCGCTGGACCACAATGGTCGTACCTGCGCTGGTGCGGTCATATTTCTGTGTTCTCGCAGGCCGGTTTGCGAAAACTGCTGGAGTCGCACGGCTATGAGATTCTCGCGTGGAATCGTTGCGAGCATCCATCGAGTCCGGGCGCCGGAGCGTGGTGGCGCGTGCATTTATTGGAGCCGGCGCGACGTGCGCTGGGACGAAACAAGTCGTGGTACCCATTCTGGCGCGACCATCAAATGGTTGTTGCCCGACTAAATTAAGCTCGTTTGTTGAGTGGATCTCGCAATTGGGTGTTTCTCGGTGACAGTCTCACAGAAGGCGTCGGCTCGAAAAGAATCAGTCACGTTGCCGAACTCGCGAAACAGCTTGGCGCCTCCGAGATTCGTTTACGCGACAGACACGCGCTCAACGGCGAGGTTAAAGCCAACATCGCGGGGTTGCGGCTCTGGAATCTTGCGTGTGAAGGAAAAACAATCGAATCGGATTTTGAGTGGTTGCCACTCATCGGCGAACTGCGGCCTGAGCTAGTGGTGATTTTTAGAGGAAGTCTCGAAAGCATCATTCGGCCGGCGATGGTTGCAGATGCCGGTTGGCCCTGGTGGGTGCCACCGTCGTGGCGCAATTACTCGGCAATGGATCCGCGTTGCTACTTCAGCACCACGTGGTGGCGGAAGGCCAAGCAAACATCCGTTGATGCGATAAAACAGAGTGTGCGGTTGAAGCTTCTCCAGGGTCGACCCGGCAAGCCTTTGATCGATCTGGACACGTTCGCCTCGTATCAAACGAAGTTGATTAAGCAACTGCAATCGCTCGCGACGCGCGTGGTCGTGCTGGGACTTCTGCCTGTGGACGAGGATCGCTTCCCGGGTTCAGCCGAGCATTTCAAATCTGTGAATAAACGTCTTCAGCAGATCGCGGAGGCTGAAAGCGTTGAATTTCTCGATTGGGCGTCGCAACTAAATGGTGGCGCTTTGTTTTATCGTGACGGCTTTCATCCAAACGAAGCCGGAGTTGTTGCGCTCGCGCAAATACTGCGCGAGCGACTCTGTAAAGCGTGATGATCTCTGCAATTGTCACTGCGTACGAGCGGGTTGATCAAACGTTAGCGACGTTGCGAATACTTCAGAGTTGTGTGCCCGCGCCGGATGAGATTCTGGTCCACGTCGATGCTAATCAAATCGAGTGTGAGAACGCGATTCGAAATACGCTTCCTAATATTCAGATCCTGCGCAGCGTGGAGCAGGTTGGTCCGGGTGGTGGACGTAATAAGTTAGTGAATGCCGCCCGCGGTGAGTTTATTGCGAGCTTCGACGACGACTCTTATCCGATCGATTCAGACTACTTTGCACGTGCGCGACAAGTCTTCGAGAAGTTTCCGGAAGCATCACTAGTCTGCGCGGCGCTTTATCACGCTGGTGAGTCGATTGGACTCGATGAACGCACCGCGCAGTGGACGGCGGATTTTTCAGGAGGCGCATGCATTTTCCGGCGACAGGCTTTTCTCGATGCCGGAGGGTACGTGCCGTTGCCGGTCGCGTACGGAATGGAAGAGGTTGATCTGGCGATTCGTCTTCACTCGCAGGATGGCAGGATTCTGACAACGCCGTGGTTGCGCGTGTTTCACAACACTGACTTGAAGCGTCATGGCGATCCGAAAGTTACCGCAGGCAGCATCGCGAATCTCGCGTTGCTCGCGTACCTGCGATATCCGGTTTCACTTTGGGGTATCGGCGTTGGCCAGTGTGCCAACCGGTTGCTTTGGTTGTTGCGACATGGACGACACCGCGGGATCGTTAAAGGCGTGACGATGATCCCCGCGCATCTGCGTGCTAATCGTGGCTATCGTTTGCCCGTCAGTAAGGAAGTGGTGCGGTCGTATTTGGCGTTGCGTAGAGCGCCAATCGCTGCGCCTTTATCCACAGATTACGCAGATTGTTGATGAACGACTGGATCTGTTGCCAGCTTGGTGCGCGTGAGCATTACGCGGTTCCGCGGGCGCTGCTGGTCAGTGGGTTGCTCGGTGAATTCATAACTGATCTTTGGATTCGGCCCGGTACCTTCCTGCACAGTTGGAAAAAACGTCTCACCGGAAGGTTTCACCCGGGACTCGCAGGCGCACGAGTAAAAGCTCTGAACGTTGCTGCCCTGACATTCGAGCTTAAAGCCTCTCTCGCACGTGAAAACGGATGGAAGTTGATCAGTCGTCGCAACGAGTGGTTTCAGGAACAGGCCATCGATCAACTTGCGCACTCGACATCGACGAACGGCAATCACACCGTCTTTGCCTACAGTTATGCCGCCGAAGAGATCTTTAAGTTCGCTAAAGATCGTGGTTGGCGAACTGTCCTGGGCCAAATCGATCCGGGCCCCGCTGAAGAAGGCATCGTTGCAGGTCTCGACAAAGCTTCAGCGATAAAACACAAACACTGGGAGCCCGCACCTACGGCTTACTGGAAAAGCTGGCACATCGAATGCGCACTCGCCGACCAGATCGTTGTGAACTCCGAATGGTCCAGAGACGCTCTACTCGCCGAAGCAATACCTGCTGAAAAGATCCGCGTGATTCCGGTTGCTTATGAAAGTTCTACTGACGCCGGCTCGCTCCAGCGACTCTATCCACGCGTCTTCAGTGCCGAACGTCCGCTCAGAGTTTTGTTTCTCGGCCAGATAAATCTGAGAAAAGGTGTGGCTCAGTTGCTGGAGGCTGTCCAACTGCTCTCAGGCGAACACGTGGAGTTCTGGTTTGTTGGTCCAACTCAGATTCATGTCCCACAAAGTTTGCGAATGCACCCGCAAGTTAGATGGTTTGGTGTGTCGCCGCGCGTTGAGGTGGCGAGTTATTACCGTGACGCGGACGTATTTGTTTTTCCGACGCTCTCAGACGGTTTTGGGTTGACTCAACTGGAGGCTCAATCGTGGAAACTGCCGGTCATTGCGTCTCGTTATTGCGGTGAAGTCGTGCGCGATGGTTTCAATGGCGTGATTCTTGAGGAAGTTTCAGGGCAGGCAATTGCGGATGCGCTGCAGAGATTGCTGCGATCACCGGAAACGCTTTCCGCGATGTCGGTGAGATCGGCAGTTGATGATCGCTTTAGTTTGAAAATGTTGGCGGAGTCGTTGCAGAGGTTAGCGGATTGAACGCGGAACAGATCATTTGGCATAGACCGGCGCTGAGTACGGCAGTCACGCCCATCCGTTCGACACTGCTGGCGATCCTCAGCACCAGCATGGCGACGACTGTGGCGATCCTTCTCGTGCCGGAAGATCCTTCAACTGAAGGCGCTTTGTTTTACCCGGCGCTCGTGATGTCGGTGGGGCTTGCCACTGCGCCATTTGCGGCTGCGCTTCGTCACCCCAAAACACTTTTGCGCGGCGAATGTTTGCTCTCACTCGCGCCAATCTATTGGCTGCTCCTCGACCTGCTGCAAGGCGTTTACGGAATGCAGGACATCACTGCCGATCAGGTGCGTACGGCGTTCCTCGCGATTGGGATTTTTGTCGTCGTGGTTTGGCTCGCAGCTTCGCGCCGCTCCTGGAGACTGCCGAAAGTGTTGATTAGTTCCGTTTCACAGGAGTTCTCGATCAATACTTACTTCGCACTCGCGATCGCGTGCTTCCTCATCGGCATGTTGAACTTCGCGGTGCCATGCAACTTCAACGTCTTTGAGATGGTCCATTACCTGGGTCAGCAACGTTGGGAGGCGCCCTGGGGGCGCGGGCAACTAGGCGGCTGGGATGCATTCCTCGATCACCTGCAATACTTCGGATATCTGCTTCCGGTTTTGACGGTTGTGATTGGACGCCGGCTCGGAGTGCGCAACGTGCGGACTTTGATCTGTATCGGCCTGTCAGTTGTGATTGCGCTTTTCCTTGCGCAGAGTGGAAGCCGGCGAGTAGTCGGTGTGGTCGGCGGAATGGCGTTAATCCTCTGGGTGTTGGACCAGCAACGACTGCGCATCAAACATCTACTCACAACTGTGTTTGCAATCGTCGCTCTGCTGGTCACGCTCCAGGTAATGCTGGAATACCGGACCATTGGTCTGAGCGTACTGGTAGGCGCAGGCGAGGTGCCAAGCGGGCGGTTTGAAAAGAGGCAGATTCTCGAAGAGCAGCATTTACGTGTTGACGATAACTTCTATCGTTTGTGTCAAATCATTCAGCTCATCCCGAAGCAGTATCCGTTTGTCTATCACCAGTATTTTATCTACGTGATCGTGCGACCAATACCGAGAGTTTTATGGCCCGGTAAACCTGTCGATCCCGGCTTTGACTTGCCGACTGCGCTTGGCGTCGAAGGGCTTTCTCTTTCTTATTCAGTTATCGGCGAGTTGTACATGTCGCTGGGACTCTTTGGCGTTGCGCTCGGTGGTTGGCTGTATGGGCGCATCGCTTCGACTGCAAGTGGACTGCTCGCTCGTTGTCGCACACAGGGCGCGCTTGTGATCTACAGCATCGTAGTGATGGCGCTGTTCTCGGGTATGCGATCGATTTTGGAATTGATTCTGGTTAGCTACGTGGTGCTAGCGTGGGTGGGCCTGACGCATTTGTTTATTAAATTGCGACACGCGAAAGCGCAGTGAAAGTTTTTGTATTGACAGATTGTCCGTCGCCGTATCAGGTCGAGCTGTTCAATGAGATCGAGTCGCAAGGTGATTGCACACTCGAAGTTGCTTACTTGCGCAGTCGCGATCCGAATCGTCAATGGAAGTCGACAGAGATTCGACATGCGGCGATCGATGTCGCGAGCGCGCGTGAGTCTGCGCGTGCTGCTGATCTCGCCGTGTTCAATTATTACCGTCATGCAAACGCAGAGCGATTGATTGGTGAGCGAGCAGAGCTTCGGACGCCGTGGTGTTTTTGGGGCGAGCGGCCCGGGTTTCATCAACCAGCGTGGGCTGGACGGCTTTTGCGCAAGTGGAAACTAGCGAAGTTGCATGCGTCGCCGGTGCCGATCTGGGGGATTGGGAAGTTTGCGGTTGATGAGTACAGGCGAGAGTTTGGTGCGCGACGTCCGTACTTCAACTTGCCTTACTTTTCTGATCTGAAGCGCTTCACAAACTCGGGAGGTCGAGAGGAGCCGGAGCGAACGTTTTTGTTTTCGGGTTCGCTGATTCATCGTAAGGGCGTCGACTTGCTGGCCGCGGCTTTTGTTGAGCTTGCGCGAGAGTTTTCTAACGTGAGATTGCGGGTGATTGGAGATGGAGAGTTGCGCGAGTCAGTTGAGCAGACTTTGCGATCGGTGCGCGAGCGAGTCGAGTTTGTGGGGTTTAGAGATTGGGATGAATTGCCTTTTGAATATGCGCGTGCTGATGTGTTGTGCGTGCCGTCGAGGTATGACGGGTGGGGTCTCGTGGTTCCCGAAGGGTTGGCGTCGGGGCTGCCGGTGATCGCAACGGATCGTATGGGTGCGGCGCTGGAGTTTGTTGAGACCGGGCGCAATGGGTGGATCGTTCCGGCGGGTGATTCAGCGGCGTTGATTGATGCGATGCGCAAGGCGGCGATGCTTTCGTCGAGTGAACTTGAGCAATTGGGACGTCACGCGCGGGAGAGTGTGAGCGCGCATACGCTGCAGAATGGCGCCGCTCGATTTGTGCACTGCGCGCGTGAGGCGATGTCTGGTTGGACAGGATGAACAAGATGTTTTCAGGATTTACAAGATTTTTATCCTGTCAATCCTGTCACAATCTTGTTCATCCTGTCTAAATGGTTTGTTGATGTGCAGTATTTCCGGAATTCTTAAAGCTGGTCAGTTCTCGTCGGAGCTATCTGATGTAGTTCGGCGGATGAACGACGCGCAGCAGCATCGTGGTCCTGACGACCAGGGGATCGCGAAGTGTGAATTTCATGGCGGTGAAGTTGTACTTGGCAACACAAGGCTCGCAATCATTGATACCTCCGAAGCCGGTCATCAACCGATGAATGACCCGGTCACCGGCAATTGGATCACATACAACGGCGAAACTTACAACTTCAAAAACCTCCGCACTGAGATCCCCGGGCCGTGGTCATCGAACACAGATACTGAAGTCGTGCTTCGTGCTTACTCGAAGTTGGGCACAGAAGCGTTTAACAAATTGCGCGGCATGTTTGCGCTCGCGCTGTGGGACAATCAAAAGCAAACGTTGGTGCTTGCTCGCGATCCGTTGGGTATAAAGCCGCTGTATTACTACGCTTCTGCGGATCAGTTTGTCTTTGCATCCGAACTGCGCGCGCTGCTCGCAACTGGTTTGATACCGCGCAAGCTAAGCGCGGCAGGTCTTGATTCATATCTTGCTAACGGATCAGTTGAAACTCCACTCACGATCGTTGATGGCATCAAACAACTCCTGCCCGGGCATGTTCTGCACGTCAGCATTAACGACGCGCGACAGATCGAGGTAGCAGACACTGAATTCACCGCTGCGAAGCCGCAAAGCATTCAAGGTAACCGCGAAGATGCTGTCGCACGCTTGCGTCACGAGCTGGAAGAATCCGTTCGCCTTCATCTCGTGAGCGACGTGCCTCTCGGCGTGTTTCTTTCCGGCGGCATGGACTCAAGCGCCCTGGTTGCATTGATGAGCGAGATTGGCACGCGGCCGAAAACATTCAGCATAGTCTTTGATGAAACGAAATTCGCGAAATTCACTGAGGGTGCCTTTTCGCGGGCGGTTGCGGAACGCTTCAACACCGATCATTCGGAGATTCGGCTCAGCGAAGATCGTCTTCTCGAAATCCTCCCCGGCGCGATTACGTCGCTCGATCAACCCACGATGGACGGCATCAACACGTTCGTCGTTTCGAGTGCGGTGAAGAGCAAGGGAATCACCGTTGCGCTTTCCGGGCTCGGAGGCGATGAGTTGTTTGCCGGTTATCCGAGCTTTCGACGCGCGCTGAAGTTTGACGCGATGTCGCGGATGTCGAAACGAGCTTTGCGTGTAGCGTCAGGCGTCGGACAGTTCGTGATGAATGGATCGGTAGTACGGGACAAGTTCTGGCAACTCGCTAACTCTGGCGGCACGGCTGACGACGTTTATCGCATCTCGCGTCAGCTCTTTTCGGTGGACTCGGTGAAACGAATCACCGGTCGCAATGGTCATAAGCACACGCGTAACGGAAATCACGATGATGCCGATATCGTCAACTCGATTTCACGACTCGAGTTGACCGGATACATGACCAACACCCTCTTACGCGACACGGATGCGATGAGCATGGCCCACTCGCTTGAGGTTCGTGTGCCGTTTGTGGATACGAAGGTTGTTGATTACGTGCTCTCGTTGCCTGGTGAATGGAAGATGCCGTCGCGGGTTGGGCCAAAGCCGTTGCTGGCGGACGCGATGGCTGATTTGTTGCCGAGAGAGTTTTTGAATCGACCGAAGATGGGGTTCACGTTGCCGTTTGAGAAGTGGTTGCAAACGATTTTAAGAGGCGAGGTTGGTTCAGTGCTGGAGAGGCCGATTGGTGGATTAAATGGGGATGCGGTTCAAGACGTTTGGCGCAGGTTTTTGGAGAAGCCACGCGCTGTGGGGTGGTCGCGGCCGTGGTCGTTATATGTGTTGGCCAGATGGTGTGAAATTAATGGTGTTAGTTAGACAGGATTTACAAGATTTTTCAAGATGAAGGTGTTGCATGTGATTCCGTCGGTTGATGAGCGGTCAGGTGGACCAGCGACTGCCATTATTCCGATGTGTCGTGCGCTCATGCAGCAGGGAATCGATGTGTTGTTGTTGAGCACGACGGCCGGATTGCCCGCTGAGATTTCGCACGGTGAGGTCCTGGAATACAAGGGTGTGCCCTCGATCTTTTTTCAGTCGCAACTCGGAGAGTCGTTCAAATACTCACGGCCACTGTCATCATGGCTTCGTTCAAACATTCATGACTTTGGCCTCGCTCACATTCACGCGGTATTCAATCATTCGTCTGTCGCTGCGGCACATGTGTGTCAGAAGAGCGCTGTGCCTTACGTTGTCAGACCCTTGGGGACACTGGATCCGTGGAGCATGACGCAGAAGTCTCTGCGCAAGCGTCTCTTCTGGCAGATTTCCGGCAAGGGAATGATGGACAACGCTGCGGCTGTGCATTACACGAGCGAAGTAGAGAAGCTTTCAACTGAATCAAGTCTTGGTTTGAATCATGGAAGAGTGATCCCGCTAGGTGTTGCAGCCGCCTCAAGCAACTCGAACGGCAAGCTTCCTGGGGATCCTTACGTGCTCGTGTTGTCGCGTCTGCACCCGAAGAAGGGTCTCGATGTCCTGATTGATTCGTTTCTGTCGCTAGTGGAGAAGCCGCAGTTTGCGGAATGGCGATTGATGATTGCGGGTGATGGGCCGGTCGAATATGTCTCGATGCTCAAAGAAAAGGCTCGTGCGAGTTCACAAATAACATTTACCGGCTGGCTCGATGGAGACGAAAAGAATGCTGTGCTTAGTGGTGCGTCGCTGCTGGCCCTGCCTTCGCGCCAGGAAAACTTTGGTTTGTGTGTAGTGGAAGCATTGGCGCAGTCAGTGCCTGTGTTGGTAAGTCCGAACGTCAATCTTGCTGCTGAGATCGAGGCTGCGCATGCTGGTTGGATTGTGCCGTTAGATAAGACTGCAATCGTTGAAACGCTTGCAGAGGCGCTTGCAAACAGAGACGAACTCAAGCGACGAGGTCGTGCCGGCCGGCAGCTCTCGCAGAAGTATTCGTGGGAGAACTCTGCGCGCGAGCTGGTTGATTTGTATCGAGTTGTGATTCAGCAGGGAAGAAACAATGGCAGCGCCAACGTACACTGAGTTTGAGTGGCACGCGGAAGCGGCTGGCAATGGTGATTCGGGCGAGAAGCTAACGTCCGTCTTTATCGAGCTGGTGAAGAAACTCGAAGGAGTGAGATCGATCTGTGATCTTGGATGTGGGAATGGTCATATCACTGGGCGACTCGCAAAGCTCGGGTATCAGGTCACCGGAGTTGATGCGTCTGCAAGCGGAATTCAGATTGCTCGACGCGCTTACCCGAACGTTGAGTTTGTTGAAGCGTTAATCGATGGCGAACTCAGTCTGGGACAATTCGACCTCGTGGTCTCGAGCGACGTGATCGAGCACATGTATCGTCCTTCGAATCTGCTTGAAGCCGCTCGTGCTCTTCTGAAACCGGGCGGTCAGATACTGCTCGGAACGCCTTATCACGGCTATCTAAAGAATCTCGTGCTCGCCGCGACCGGAAAGATGGACGCGCATTATTCTGTGCTACACGACGGCGGCCACATAAAGTTCTTCAGCGTCAAAACTCTTTCGATGCTCATGAAAGCGCGCGGCTTCGAAGATCTCAGTTTCACTTTTTATGGCCGCGCACCCCGACTCTGGAAAAATATGATCTGCCACGCCCGTAAATGTACCCAGACCTGATCGAAGCTACTGTAGGGGCGGCCCTCCGTGGCCGCCCGTGGTTTTGAAAGGTGTTCGCCAAACTACGACTGTCGCTTCTCGAACCGCTCTAGCCCAAGCCACGGGCGGCCACGGAGGGCCGCCCCCACAGTTAGGCCCAATGCTTGATTTGATCACGCCGCTGATACTCACGTACAACGAAGAGCCGAATATCGCTCAGGTGCTTGGTGGATTGACTTGGGCCCAGGAGATCGTTGTGGTTGACAGCCTCAGCGATGATCGGACCGTGCAAATCGCGACCTCGTTTCCCAACGTGCGTGTTGTTCAAAGAGAATTTGATTGCCACCGGAATCAATGGGAATTTGGGCTGAAGGAAACAGGAATCTCAACGCCTTGGGTTTTGGCACTCGACGCCGATTATGTTGTGACTGAGGAATTGATCTCCGAACTCAAAACATTGCAGCCAGGCAACACGATCAAAGGTTATCGAGCACGATTCATTTACTGCATTAATGGAAAGCGACTTCGCAGCGGGATCTATCCACCGGTGACAGTGCTTTATCGCCGTGAAGCAGCGACTTACGTGCAAGACGGTCACACCCAGCGTGTTGCGCTTGACGGTACGATCGAGGATCTACAGGCGCCAATGCTGCACGACGATCGTAAATCATTCAAGCGCTGGCTTAATTCACAAGCGAAATACACCGCCCTTGAAGCACAAAAACTGCGGGCTGCCGATCCCGCAAGCCTGGCTTTGCCTGATCGATTGCGGCGATGGTTGATTCTCGTTCCGCCGGCAGTACTTTTTTACTGTCTGATCGTTCGAGGTGGAATTCTCGATGGGTCGGCTGGTTTTTATTATGCCTTTCAGCGCGCGATGGCGGAGCTAATGTTGAGCCGCAGATTGACACGGATTTAAGTGTATATCCTCGGAATAAACGCATATCACGGGGATGCGGCGGCGGCGATCATCAAGGATGGTCATTTGATTGCTGCGGCTGAAGAGGAGCGTTTCAATCGCTTCAAGCACTCCGCGGGATTTCCTGAGCACGCAATTCGTTACTGCCTGAAAGCTGCGGGCATTGGTCTTGAAGATTTGGACCATGTGGGAATTTCCAGAGATCCCTCGGCGCACCTGCACAAGAAGATTCTGTTCGCAGCCACGCGCGTGGCGAGTCTGGCGAGATCTCAAATCAAGGATCGACTCGGCAATGCGGCGCGCGTCCGGGATTTGAAAGACGAGCTTGCGCGAGTGTTTGGCGTGCCGAAGAAGCAGATACGTGCGCGGTTTCACAACATCGAGCATCACCGCGCGCATCTTGCGAGTTGTTTCTTCGTTTCTCCATTTGAACGTGCAGCGTTGTTGTCGATCGACGGCTTCGGAGACTTCATCTCGACGATGTGGGCCGCGGGCGATGGAAACTCGATCGAGGTGCTGGGACAGGTCGAGTATCCGCACTCGACTGGAATCGTTTACACCGCGACGACGCAGTTTCTCGGCTTTCCGCATTACGGCGATGAAGGAAAGATCATGGGCCTTGCGCCGTACGGTCAACCACGCTTCATCAACGAGTTTCGGGAAATCATTCGAACAGAAGAAAACGGCCGGTTTCGCCTGAATCTCCATTACTTCCGTCACCACTCCGAAGGCGTCGAGATGACCTGGGATCACGGCTCGCCGGTCATTGGGCGGGTCTACTCGGATGCGTTTGCGAATCTCTTCGGACCGGCACGTGCAGAAGCCACACCACTGACCGATCGTGAACGTGACATTGCCGCCAGCCTGCAGCAGCGTCTCGAAGAAGTTGCCTTTCACATCTTAAATAATCTTCACGAACGAACCGGGCTCACGGACCTCGGTCTCGCAGGTGGTGTTGCTTACAACTCCGTCATGAACGGTAAGATATTGCTCAACACGCCATTCAAGCGGGTTTACGTTCAGCCTGCGGCAGGCGACAGTGGAACAGCGTTGGGAGTTTGCTATCAGATTTACAACGGCATTTTGAAATGCGAACGCGGCGAAGTGATGGAAGGCGCGTACACCGGCCCGGAGTTTTCTAACGAAGAGATTCGCGCAGCACTGGATCAGAGTGGATTAAATTTCGAAAGCTACGATGAAGTTACAAAACGTGCGGCGCAGGATATCGCTGCAGGCTTGGTTGTCGGATGGTTCCAGGGTCGGATGGAATTCGGACCACGCGCACTTGGCAATCGATCGATCGTCGTAGATCCGCGCCGTGCTGAAATGAAGGATATTCTTAACGATCGTATTAAGAAGCGCGAACCGTTCCGGCCGTTTGCTCCTTCGATTCTCGAAGAGCGTGTGGGCGATTATTTCGAACAGACACATCCGGCGCCGGCAATGTTGATGGTCTACCAGATCAGAAACGAACGACGAAATGAAATTCCCGCAGTGACACACGTCGACGGCTCCGGTCGTTTGCAGACTGTTTCGCGCACGCTGAACGAGCGTTATTATCAATTGATCTCAGACTTCGCTGAGATAACTGCGGTGCCGGTAATTCTCAACACGTCGTTCAATGAAAACGAGCCGATTGTTTGCACGCCGCAAGAGGCGATTGAGTGTTTTAGAAAGACGAAGATGGATGTGCTGTATCTTGGAAACTTTGCGGTGCGAAGAAAGGATTAGCGGATGCGGATTCTAGTCACAGGGGGTGCGGGATTCATTGGCTCGCATCTTTGCGAGCGGCTCGTCGGTGAAGGCAACGAAGTGCTTTGCCTGGACAATTTCTTCACCGGCCGGCGCGAGAACATCTTTCATCTACTCGACAACCCGCGCTTTGAGCTGATCCGTCACGACGTCACCGAACCGATACTTCTTGAGGTGGATCAGATCTACAACCTC
>DATEIS010000558.1:0-7153 GCA_035278765.1 Pyrinomonadaceae bacterium
GTCGAAATCAAGAGAACAAACTTCGACGCATCCGGAACCGCGCGATAGTTAACTACAGCCTGGTTTCCGGTCGTGACGTCCTTCAACTTTCCGCTCGCGACATCAAACGAACCGAGGTTTGCTTTACCCTCTTTGACGTAATGCATGTTGATGCTACGTCCATCTGCCGACCAAATCGGCGGGTTACCGCCGCCGCCTCGCGGCGCCACGTTATCGCCCGTCAAACCACCACCGATGTCGAAATCGAAATTCGCAGTGAGATTGCGTGGCTTTGCGCCCGAAGCCAGATCCATCACCCAAAGATCGGGTTGTGAATACGAACGCACAGGCTGGCTGACCGAAGCGATGAATGTCATCTGCTTTCCATCCGGACTGACAACGAAACCGCCCGCGCCCATGTCGAATGATGTCAGTTTGGTCGGCTCACCGCCGGTTACGGACATCGTGTAAATGTCCGTGCGCGGCAATTCGTAGTAGGGCTCGTCTGTATAGTCAGTTTCGAAATAGATACGCGCGCTGTCTTTGGCCCACACGGCGCTGCTATCGTCGAAGTGTCCTTTGGTCAACTGCTTTGGCGTGACTTTTTCATCGCCTGTTTTTGGAGCCGTGACGACCCAGATGTGTTGCGGGTGTTTGAAGTCGAGATAACCGGCGCCGTTTGCGCGATAGACAGCGCGATTGATCACACGGACGTCACTCTCGCGTTCGGGCGGAGTCGGACTTGCTGCCGGTGACGCTGTGGGTGTGGCGTTTCGTGCGGCCGCCTTCGCGAGTTCGTCTGCGGTGGCGCTGTTGTAGAAAAGAATCATCTTGCCGTCGGGCGACCACTGCGCTCCGCCTGCACCGCGTGGCAGAGAAGTGAATTGAAACGGCTCGCCGCCTGCCATGGCCAGCATGAATAACTGCGGCGGCTCTACGCGACCAGAGACTTCCGGAGCACGCGAGAACAGGAGATATTGGCCATCAGGCGACCAGCGTGGCGTCGTATCACGCGGGCCGTTAGTGAGTTGTCGTGTTTCGCCGCTGGCCGTTGCGACAGTCCAGATTGCGGTGTTGTATCCGTCCTTCTTATCGTTGACGGTGGTGCGCACAAATACGACGCGCGAACCGTCCGGCGACACCTGTGGATCGCCAATCCAAACGAAGTTGAAGAGATCTTTTTCAGTGATACTGCGTTTCTGCGCCAGCGCCGGCGCGGCCAGTGATACAACGACGAGCAGAAGAAGCGAAACACGAAAGCGCATAGTGGTTCCTTTCAGGTGCACAGATTTACGCGGATTGATACTGATTAGCGACGCAGATAGATGTAATAAACCACGCCACTATAGTCATCCGTCAAGAGAAATGCATCTTTGCCGAAGCTGAAAATGTCTGCCGGGCGACCGTTAATGATTGTTCCATTAAAGAAGCCGGTGATGAAATCAGTCATCGAGCCGTTGGCCGCTTTGACTTTTACAACACGATAACCCCGCCGCAGACTCTTTTTTGTCGATCCATGCAGCGCGACCAGGAAAGATCCATCCAGGTCGGAAAAATTATCGGCGTTGAAGTACTCCAAACCGAGTGGCGAGCTGTGCGCTGGAAACGGCGTGAGCGCTGCCGGTACTTTTTTGCAATCGAACGCTGCACCGGTCGGATTAAACTTCGGATCCGGATAAATGCGCGCGCCCGCCTGGAAACAATAAGGCCAGCCGTAATGCGTCTCCGATTTCTCAAGCGCGTAAAAGGTATCGTTGGGACGATTGTCGCCGAGATGATCCGAGCCCATGTTGGTGGCGTAGAGTTTTCCATCGACCCAACGCAGCCCGACCGCGTTGCGCAATCCACGTGCGATGTATTTCTTGTTCGTGCCGTCAGGATTCATCTGCAGAATACTGGCGCGAACTTCTTCTTTCTCTTCACACGCATTACAACTGCTTCCGACTGCGACGTAGATCTTTCCATCACCACCCACGACAACGGTGCGCGTCAGGTGCCAGCCGCCGTATTTGTATGAAAGTCCGTAAGCGGGGAATGTCGCCAGCTCCTGCGGTGCGCCTGAAGGAGCGTCTTTGCCGGCTTCGTAACGATAGCGCACTAGACGACTTGTTAAGGCGAGATAGAACCAGTCTTGTCCATCTCGATCTTTATAGAAGGCGACGCTGTTCGGGTTGTGCAACCCGGTCATGTACTTCGTGATTTTTTTGAATTGTCGCGTCTTGGAATCGAATTGATCGAGGATATAGACGACTCCGCGACGATTGTCCGACAGGTTGAACATGTCAGTCACGAAGAGACGATTGTCAGGACTCAGCGCCATAAAGCGCACGCGTTTGAGACCCTGCGCCGCAACGCTGATCTCGTACCCGTCTGGCAGGTTCAAGTCAAACGACTTTCCATTTGCGAACGTGATGTGACGTGGCGTCAGTTTTTGTGCGACGACGTTGGCAGAAATAAAGACAATCAGGATTGCGATGTATGCGAATCGATTAGGGGACGTCATTTGGTGAGAAAATAACATATCTCTGCGGCCCTCTGCGTACCCCGCAGAGATACGTAGAAGGCCGCAGAGTAGCACCTCGCCGGGCCACCATGTTCGCAGCGCCGCGCGCGCCACTCACGTGTCGACCCTGACGAGGTACAAATGAACTCAGTCTTGTTACAGCACGCGCATGAAGGCGACGAGGTCTTTTTTCTCCTGCGCGGTTAGTTTCAACTCGAGTACGAGATTGAAGAATTCAACTGTGTCTTCCAGCGTCAATAGACGCCCGTCATGCAGGTACGGCGGCGACTCTTTGATCCCGCGCAGTGGAAACGTTTTGATCGCTCCCTGGGCCGTGATCATCATTCCGCCTTCCATGCGTGGCTTGTAAAACCTCTCCACCGAAAGGTCGTGCATCAGGTTGTCAGTGTAATAAGGCGCCGTGTGACACTGGCTGCAAGTTCCTTTACCAAAGAACAGATCCTCACCACGAATCTCGCTCTGCGTGGCTTTACTTCGATCCAGACGCCCGAGCACGTTGAGTTTTGGCGCTGGAGGAAAGTCGAGTAGTGACTGAAACTCCGACATGAAGTGCACTTGTGAAGCGCGCTCCAGAATGTTTACCCCCTTCTTCGTGGCCAGAACGATATCGCCATCGAAGTATGCCGCTCGTTGTTCAAATTCAGTGAAATCCTCGACTGTCTTTAATGCCCGCTGCGAACCGAAGAGTCTCTGAATGTTGACTCCGCGGAGTGAAGTGGTTTCGATGCGACGACGGTTCTCCTGCGGACGAATGTCGCCGACCAGATGGAACGCTGCTGACGTGTGTCCATTCACGTGACAGTCAAAACAAGAGACGCCCTGCATGCCATCGGCGCGCTCAGTCTTTCGATCGTCTGTAGCGTTGAATTGTTGTTGTGGAAACTGCGTCACCAGCAGTCTTAAACCCTCGAGTTGTTTCGGATTGAGAATTCCGTTGAACAACTCATAAAAGTTATTGACTGTGATCAGTTGTCCTTTAGAGACGTCACCGAGATCCTTGCGTGTCGTCAAAAACATCGCCGGCGGAAACTCCGGGAGGAATTGCTCCGGTAGATCGAAATCCATGTCGAACCGTTCGACGCGTGGCAGAAGTTTGATCTCCTGCTGCGGAAAAACCATCCCTCCAACAGCGTGACTGACGTGTGGGAGTGGCAAATACGGAAACGCTCCCTGATCACGAATCGCTTCAGGAGTCATGCGACCCAGTTGATCCCACGTCAATCCGCTTTTTAGTTTTGCTGTTGGCCCGACCGGTATTGGTTTTCCGCGCGTCATCCGGACGTTTTCATCAACACGCCGGCTGAGGTCGTAGCGTTCTTCGAGTAAACGCTGATGCTCAGCCATTACTCGCGGTTTTGCGGCTTTATCACGAGCCCGAACCACATCGAACGGCTCCTCGATTACGGGAGTGAATGACGAGGGCCGTTGTTGCTGTGCACGAGCGCGTTCGGTGACAATTAAAATCGCCGCAAGAGAGAGAAAACAGACTACACTAACGAGTACCCGGGTTCGTTTTGTCTGTGTCATGATCGAATAACACGTCACGCGGCAAATTATTCCCGGGAATTTTCTGAGTAGTTAAGTGTTAATCTAAAATGGTTTTCGCATAATGCGACGACAATGGACCGTGCTGTTAACAATGCGGGATTTGGCCAGGCGGCGATGGAGCACATCGATTCGCTGTATGGCTATGCCCTGACGTTGACGCGCGACGCGACAGAAGCCGAAGACCTGGTGCAGGAAACTTATGTGCGCGCGGCAAGCGCAGCCAACCAGCCGGATGCAGACAGCAATCTGAAGGGCTGGTTGTTCGTGATTATGCGAAACGCCTGGTTCAATCAACTGCGTCATCAGAAGAGTGGACCACGTTTTGTCGAACTCGAGTTGGGCGAACCGTCCATTGGTGAAGCGCAGGAGAATCCGCACGTCGTGTACCTGCGGAAGCTGGAAAGGCAACAAGTGCGGGAAGCGATTGAGAGTTTGCCGCACGCGTACCGCGAGATCGTGGTGTTGCGCGACATCGAAGGATTCACATATCAGGAGATTGCTACGGTGCTCGATTGTCCGGCCGGCACCGTTATGTCGCGTCTAGGCCGTGCACGTGAAAGATTGAGAAAACTGCTTACGTGGTATAAGCCGAAGGTGACAGGAATTAACCGGCGAGGTGTTTGAAGTTGATTAATTGTGACGACGTACGCGGGCGACTGACTCTGTATCTCGACGACGAGTTGCGCGGCGATGAACGTGCGAGCGTTGAGGCACATCTGTCGGAGTGTGAGTCGTGTGCTGGCATTTTCGCGAGAGAACTTAACTTTCTGAATACCGTGCGCGAGAGTGGTCCATTGCACGTCGCGCCGGCTGAGTTGCGCGCGAAGGTGCAACAGGTTCTGGGACAGAATCGACCGCGCAGAAGTTTTCGTCTCCGTTGGATGGCTGCGGCCGCTGCCGTTGTGCTTGTGTTGTTGTTGCCCGTGATAGCTTGGCGCATTGTCAAACAGACAGAGAAACCGGAGAGGGGACCAGCGTGTAGTTTTGCGCTCAAGGCGGCCGAGACTCACCTGCGACACATGCGAGGTCAGTTGCCGCTCGAGGTGGAGTCGACGCATCCACAGGAGATTTCTTCGTGGTTTGTGAACAAGGTGAACTTCAGTGTGAAGTTACCGAACTACCAGGAGTCTTCAGGACAGGAGCGGCTTTACGAGCTTGAAGGCGCGCGCTTGGTTAATTTTCAAAACGACTACGCGGCGTATGTTGCTTATCGAATGAAGGAGCGACCGATCAGTCTTGTGATCACTTCGGAGTCCCTGGTCCAGCCGACGGGCGGCGAAGTGATCCAGGCCGGTGCTTTAGAGTTTCACTACAACGCCATCGATGGATTGAAAGTGTTGACATGGACCGATCGTGGTCTAACTTATGCGCTTGTCTCCGATCTCGAAGAGCGTGGCCAGCAATCCTGCATCGTCTGCCACCAGGGCGCCAAG
Organism: Pyrinomonadaceae bacterium; assembly: GCA_035278765.1. Classification (GTDB taxonomy): domain Bacteria; phylum Acidobacteriota; class Blastocatellia; order Pyrinomonadales; family Pyrinomonadaceae; genus PSRF01. Next base: position 5,485 of record DATEIS010000558.1, read on the forward strand.
GACCAGGACTTCATCAAGCCCCTCAAACCCCATTAATCCACAGATTACACAGATTAATCTGCGTAATCTGTGGATTAACGAGAGTACATTTTGATGATGCGTTCTATTGCGGCGCGGCAGACTTTGCAGAAATGGTCTGTGCGCGAGAACATGATGCAGTCGATTTCCGGCCGGTAATAACCCTTCGCTTCGTACATCGCTCCTTCGAACGCGCCAACCTGGCCGAAGTGTTTCTCCGCGCGAAACATCTTCTCCTCGTGATCCAACTCCTCTTTAAACAAAGCCTCCATCTCTTCTTCAGGCCGTTTGTCTTTTCTGAGCTGGACGCGGCGCTTCTGAATCTCTCGCGAATAAGTCTCGAATGCTTCCTTGTTCCACGGCGTCGGAATCGGGGTGACGTTCGCAAAGGGTGACGCAAGATTGCGCCACTTCAACGCGCTTATATCGAGGAGGGCAGTGACATTCGGCTCCCATGGCTCGACGCGATCCGCTGCCGGAGCATAAGAAACCGCTGACGTGTAATACTCGTCTGCGAGCCCGGCAAAGTGATGCCCGAACTCATGAACAAAAACGTAGTTTGAGAAAGCATTGTCAGACGAGACCGTGCTGTAGAGATTAAAAATTCCACCACCGCCGTATGTCCGATTGTTAACGAGCACCTCGATAAACTCATACGGAGCAAACTGCGCCGTACGACGCAACGCCCGATTATCGAAAGTCAGCACGTATCTTTCAGATCCGAAGGCGTCGTAAGTGGCGCCGATCGGCGAATCGCGATAAATACCGGTCGATGGACGCGAAATTCCCGACTCGGCTGCGGGCGGGCAGAGTCCCCAAACGTTGAAGTTTCTGCGATTCTCTTTGAACGGTGACGTGGCGAAGAGCGTTTCCGTAAGACGACGTGCGTCCGCTTCAAACTTCTTCGCTTCGGCAGCAGTATAACCATCACCAAGGATCAGAAAGTCGACCTTCGTCTCGGGATCGCCTGCTTTCTGAATCGTGACGAGCGGTGCGGGCGCGACCGGTTTGGAACGATCGACAAACTGATCTGCCGGATCGATCGTCGTGGTCCAAATGTCCTGAAACACATTTTTCGCATCGCGTTTCTTCAAAGTGATGGTGACCGGCGCTGAGGGTTCGGGGAAGCGCAGTGACTCCTGAAACGTCCGCTTCGTTGTCTTAGCCTCATCCGTTGTCTCCCACTCCCCATAGATCGAAGCAAACCCACGTGAGTAAAGAAGTTGCTTCGACTTCGCGTCGCGAACTTCGAACAAATACTTCCCGAGATTCGACGAATCGATGTTCTGCTTCGGATCTCCGGACCATGGCAGCGGTTCAATCACCACACGGTCAACGCTGAACACTTCCTGCGTCGCATCGCCGGTGTGGTAGTAATCGAGACGCATCGTCGGCGTGGCCGCAAGCGCCGTGAAACATGAAAAGAGAAGGATAGCCAGGACAAGGATTAGTTTGTTCATAGCCGGATAATACCGAGGAAAACGCGTTCATGTCACCCGTGCGAATCCGTGTAACATGCTATACTCTTGCGATTTATGGCTAGTGTCCTCGAGATCATCCCGCTCGGTGGTATCGGCGAGTTTGGAATGAATTGCATGGCGGTGCGCTACGGCGACGAGATGTTGATTCTCGACGCCGGGATGGGCTTTCC
>DATEIS010000559.1:0-18258 GCA_035278765.1 Pyrinomonadaceae bacterium
GCAACTGCCGCTCGGCGAGTATTCCGTGCAGTTCTGGGATCAGGGCCGCGCACACAGCATCGGTTCTGCCAAACTGTTTCGACTCGAAGAGTACAAGTTGCCGGAATTCAAAGTCCAGGTAAAAACTCCGGAGCAGGACGGGAAGAAGAAAGCGTTTCGCGTTGGAGAGAAAGTAGAAGTAGAGATCCAGGCGGACTATTACTTCGGTGGACCAGTCAGTAACGCCGCCGTCGAGGTGATCGTTTATCAGAATCCGTTTTATCACTACTGGTTCCCCTATCGCGAATACGGCTGGTACTACGACGATTTCGAAAACCGTCAGCGCAACTACTACGGCGGCCAGGGCACAGTTATAAAGCGTGAATCAATCAAGACTGATACGACAGGCAAGGCGAAACTCACTTTCGATACACCGCGTGAGAACTATGGACAGGATTTCCAGTTTCGTATTGAAGCTCGTGTGGTGGATTCATCGCGACGCGAGATTGTCGCCAGCGACAACGTGCGTGTGACGCGACAGCGTTATTACGTCTATCCGCGTTCGGAAGAAAATCTCTACCGGCCGAAAGATAAAGTCACGATCGACATCAAGGCATTGGACGCGAACGACCAACCGGTCCAGACCGAAGGCACTGTGAAGGTCACACGCGATTACTGGTGGGAGATCTGGGTCGATCCAGGCGGGCGTGAGGTGAAGGGTGAGGAGTTGCGGCAGTTGCAACAGCGTTCGGACGTCTTTCCTCCAATCACGCCAAAAGGCCAGGGACGCTGGCGTCTGAAGTTTCGCGGTTATCAACGCGATGACATACTCACGCAAACGGTCAAGACTGACAAAGAAGGTGTGGGCCAACTAAATTTCACTGCCGATCGTGAGGGTTATTATCGTGTCGCGTGGCAGAGCACCCAGGGCGCCGACACCGTGCGCGATCGTCTGCTGCCGCCGATCAAAGCGGAAACATACGTCTTCGTCTGTTCCAACGCGACGACAAATCTCGGTTATCACCACGATGGTCTCGAACTCGTCGTCGACAAAGACACTTTCCGCACCGGACAAATTGCGCCAGTGATGATCTCAGTGGCTGTGCCCGATCAGTACGTGTTGTTTAGTGTCGAAGGTGAAGACTTATTCAGTTACCGCCTGGTCCATGTGACCGGGAACACAAAACTGATCGAACTGCCGATCGAAGAGAAGCATGTTCCAAACATTTATCTCAGCGCGCTGATGATTAGTGACGGAGTGGCTCACTCGGATACGAAGCAGGTTGTTGTACCTCCGGTGGAGCGATTTCTGGACGTTGCCGTTAGATCGGATCGCGAACAGTACCAACCGCGAGAAGAAGGAACTCTCTTTGTAACTGCGAAGGATGTCAAAGGATTGCCGGTTGCGGCTGAGATTGCTTTGGGCCTCGTCGATGAGTCAGTCAAATACATTCAGCAGGACTACGCCGGAGATCCGCGACAGTTTTATTACGGCAATAAGCGTTCGCATCAAGTGCAGACTCAGAGCACATTGGATCAGAAGAGCTATGCGCGGCTCGTCGAGGTGGAGGGGGAATTGCGCGATCGCCGAGAAGCCGATCAAAACGAAGAGTATGAAGTCGCTGCGCAAAACAAAGCCCCGCTGTCGGCAGCCGACGTGGCCGGCGCTGGTGTGAGTGCGCCAGTGACGCTTGATGGCGTAGCGGGAGAGAGAAAACAAAAAGACTTTGACCGCGCGAGACGTAGTCGTGGGGACGACGCGGCTGAGCCGCCACCACCATCTGCGACTCCAGCTCCGAAGGAAGTTTCCGGGCAGGAGCCCGCTGTGCAAGTACGAAGCGACTTTCGCTCCACCGTTCTTTGGCTTCCCGATGTGAAGACTGATGGCGATGGTAATGCGACCGTGAAGGTCAAGTATCCCGACTCGTTAACGACGTGGTCTGCCACCGCACGAGTCGCGACTGCCGGGAATCAGTTTGGCATTGGTAATTCCTCTACACGCACGAAGCAACCGCTCATCGTTCGACTCCAGGCGCCACGATTCTTCGTCGTTGGCGATCAAGTGACCGTATCAGGCGTCATCAACAACAACACTGACGAAGCGATGAGTGTCATGCCCGCCTTGAATGCGGAAGGTCTGTCAGTAACCGGTCTGCTGATCGACGGTAAACCCGTTAATAGCCCGCAAACACCGGTCGAGATCAAGGCGAACAGCGAAGCCAGAGTCGATTGGCTAGTGGCGGTAAAGCACGCCAGCGAGGCAAAACTGCAAGTAGAAGCGCGTAGCAGCAAGTACGCCGATGCGATGGAAAAGACTTTTACAGTCTTCGAGCACGGCATCGAGAAGTATGTGACGCGATCCGGCAAGATGCGCGGCGATGGTATTTCGATCAAACTCGACATTCCGAAAGAACGTCGCGCCGATTCGACAAAGCTCACCGTGCAGATCGCGCCCAGCATGGCGACGACGATGCTCGATGCGCTGCCGTATCTGATTGACTATCCGTACGGATGCACTGAGCAGACGATGAGCCGCTTTTTGCCAGCCGTAGTAACAGCAAAAACTTTGCGCGATCTCGATCTCAAGCCAGAGACAGCGATGCACAAGATCTTTGGCGGGATCGAGCAATCGAGTGCATCTGCCACGCATACGCAAGGTCGTAGAGATCTAAAAGAGCTCGAAGCGATCACGAAGCAAAGTTTGAACCGTCTCTACGATTTTCAACACAGCGACGGTGGTTGGGGCTGGTGGAAGGACGGCGAGAGCGATCACTTCATGACCGCGTACGTTCTTTGGGGCATGACTCTCGCCCGTCAGGCCGACATCTACGTGAAATCGGATGTGATGGAGCGGGCCGCAGCTTTTCTCGATAAGGAGCTGGTCGAAGAAGAAACCAACTACGACTCGCAATCATGGATGCTGCATTCCCTCGCTGTTTATCACGCGTTCCAGAAACAGTCGGAGGTCGGGAAGTTCCAGGCGACCGCGTTTACAAATCTCTGGAAAAATCGCGACAGGTTGAATGCCTACACACGTGCGCTGCTCGCGCTCACCGCTCACAATTACGGTTACCGAGATCAGGCGAAGACGCTCGTGGCGAATCTTGAAAACGGCGTCAAAACAGATTCACAACCTGATACGTCGATCGTGCAGAGTGGCGCGCAATCGTCCGATCCTTCTGTCATGGGAACTGCTCACTGGGGCGAGGACGGAATTTACTGGCGCTGGTCCGACGGAGGTGTCGAAGCGACATCGTTCGTGCTGCGTGCGCTCCTCGCTATTGATCCGCAGAACAAATTGATTGAGCCGGTGACAAACTGGCTGGTGAAGAATCGACGCGGCGCGCAGTGGAGCAATACGCGCGATACGGCGATTGTAGTGCTGACGCTGAACGATTACCTGCGTGTCAGTAGAGAAGTGCAGCCCGCAATCGGATACCAGTTGCTGGTGAACGGAAATCCAATTGCGACTAAACAGATCACGGCTGAAGACGCACTGAGCGCGCCGAGTCAGTTTGCTATCTCGCGCGAGCTACTTCGCGATGGACAAAACGAGATCAGCATCGTGCGGAATAGTGGTAGTGGACCACTTTACTTTTCCGCGGCGGCGGAGTTTTTCAGTCTGGAAGAGCCTTTGAAACCCGCCGGCAACGAGATCTTTGTGAAGCGGCAGTATTTCAAACTCGTAAATCATCCAACCTTGTTGAAAGGAGTGGTCTCGGAAAAAGTGCCGCTGAGCGACGGTGAAACAGTGAAGAGTGGTGATCGCATCGAGGTCGTGCTCACGGTTGAGGCTAAGAACAACTATGAGTATTTGTTGTTTGAAGACCTCAAGCCCGCGGGGCTCGAAGCGGTGCAAATTCGCAGTGGCGAGAGTGTTTATGTGCGTGAGCTCAAGTCAGGTGGAGGATTTACTGGACGTCAGCGATGGGTCTACCAGGAGCTACGCGATCGGAAAGTCGCGCTGTTTGTAGACAAACTGCCGGAAGGTATTTGGCAGCTCAGTTACGAAATGAGGGCTGAAGCCCCAGGCACGTTCCATGCGTTGCCCGTGTTGGGCCATGCGATGTACGTGCCCGAGATTCGGACCAATGGCGCTGAAACGCGTGTGCGCGTGGTCGACTAACGGATTTCGTCGAGACGCGCCTTAGCTTCCTGGATCTGCGCTTTGATTTTTGCGAGATCGTCCAGCGTTAAGGTCACTTGTGGGCGATCGCAGATCCCGGTGCTAATGATCACGGCCGTGCCGCTGCGCGTTTGACGAAACACGCTGATCTCGAGATCGCCCATGGTTTTATATTTCCCTTCAAACCCGACGAGTTTTGTGGCGGTCTCGTCTACTTGCGAGATCGCGTCAATCGCGTTCAGGAGGGGATCAATCTCCTCGAAATCGACAAAAGCGCGGTTATCGCCGGGTCGCTCACCACCTTCTCGCAGTACAACGACAAGTCCTTTTGCGAACAGTACTCCTCTGTTATCTGACGACTTCCACAAGTCACGCATTTCGACGGCGTCGATCCTCACTCCTCGAACCTCGACCGTCGTGATACGGGTAAAGCCCTTAATGATCACGGCATTGTAACGATCATTAAGAGTTTCGAGTCTCGTTCGAGGCTCGAATGGTTCACAACCAACTTTGCGCCAAAACTGCGGGCCGGGTTGCTGGGCCATGGCTGCGCTGCCACACAGCAACACCAACATCGAGAGAAGAAGCGTTCTTATATACATAGGAATCTCCAGCGGGAGAGCGGATTGTTGTGCACTGTCACTTACAAGACTGCCGTGAGTTCCAAAAAATAACACAGATCCGTAAAATCCGTGGATTAATGACTGAAGATTTCTATTGCGACGAAGTATTGAGCGGGCGCACACCAGTAAAAATCGTTCGCGAAACGAATAACGTGCTCGCATATCACCACACGCGCCCGTTCTGGCCGGTGCACATCGTGGTCATTCCGAAACGTCACATCTCATCGTTGATCACGCTCGAAGACGCTGATGGTCCTTTGTTGCTCGAGATGCTTAGTGTGGTTCGTGAAGTGGCGAAGGAAGTCCTTGCGGAACACGGCGCCTGTCGTGTGTTGACCAATCTTGGCAGGTATCAGGACTCGAAACACCTGCACTGGCACGTGAGCTCAGGTAAATCTTTGTAGATTTACACGTGTGGCAGTTACAGAAGTGTAACGGCGATAACGATCAGTTAGCGGTCTTTGCGTAATCTTAGCGAGCTTCTGCGAGAGAAACATGAAAGTTGTCGCCTCAATTTTGCTGTTGCTTGCTTCGCTGACCACTGTCTTCAGCCAACAGCAGACACAGCTCGACACACTTCGATCCGAGGGCTATGAGGCGCTCTATAACCTCGACTACGAAGGCGCACGCAAGCGTTTCCAAAAGATGGTTGAGCTCGCGCCAGAAGATCCTGCGGGCGCGCAGTGTCTTGCTTCGAGTTTGTGGTTGCAGCAGTTGAACGACTCGTACCAGCTTAAGGCGACGCTGTATAGCGGTGACGTCAAAGAAAAAACGGATAGACGTCTAACCGATGAATTTCGTAAATGGATTCGGCAGGCAAAGACGCTTTCCGAGGCACGATTAAAGAAGGAACCGCGCAATGTCGATGCACTCTATTACCTCGGCGCTGCGGAAGGACTTGAGGCTGCCTACACGGCGCAAGTAGAACGGAAATACGTCGCTGCTCTGCGCGCAGGGACCAGCGCAGTGGATCACCATCGAGAAGTAATCAAGCTCTCGCCTGACTATCACGATGCCGAACTCACAATCGGCTTGCACAATTACGTTGTCGGCTCGCTATCGTTGCCCTTGAAGATGATTGCGGGAACTATGGGTGTGCGCGGGTCGAAGAAACGTGGGCTCGAAACACTCGAACGTGTGACCGTGGAAGGGAAGTGGGCCCGTGATCTTGCTCGCATCCTGCTCGTCGATCTTTATAAACGCGAGAAGCGTTACGAAGACGCAGTGAAGATGGCGCGCCACTTGTCAGAGAAGTATCCGCGCAATTATTTGTACAAGCTGCAAATGGCTGATGCGCTAACCTCGCAGGTTGCGACGTTGCGTAAGAAGAAGGCGCCGTTCAAAACCGAAGAAAACGAATTACAAAACATCTTCACGGCTTTGTCTCGCGACAAAACGTTCGACCCTCCGACGCGTAACCTCATAAACCAGCGCTGGACTCTCGCCCGCCAACAACTCTCTCAAGATTGAGCTTTGTCCTTGGTGCTTTGTGCTTGGTACTTTGGTTGTTCGAGTGTTAAATACAAAGAACCAAGTTCCAAGTACAAAGAACGAAGATCAAAGTACCAAGTCCAACAAATGGCTGACCATCACAACGAGAAACTGCTCGGACTGCTCGATCGAATCAAAGAATTCCTGCGGACGAAAGTCTATCCGCTCGAAACCGATTTTCTCCGCCGACCATTTCGCGATCTCGCGCCAACTCTGAGCGCCAAGCGCGACGAAGTTAAAGCGATGGGGCTCTGGGCTCCACATCTGCCGCACGAGCACGGGGGCCTCGGACTATCGCTCTCCGAATTCGCACTCGTTAGCGAGGAGCTCGGCCGCACACCCATCGGACACTACCTCTTCAACTGCCAGGCGCCCGACATCGGCAACATGGAGATCCTTTTGGACCATGGCACTCCCGACCAAAAGGAAAAATATTTTACTCCGCTTGCGCGTGGCGACGTGCGCAGTTGTTTTTCAATGACCGAACCCGAGCATCCTGGATCGAATCCAACGTGGATGAGCACAACTGCCACAAAGGATGGCGACGATTACGTCATTAACGGTCACAAGTGGTTCACGTCGTCGGCCGAGGGCGCGAGCTTCGCGATTGTAATGGCGATAACGAATCCGGATGGGTCCGATCGCTACAAACGTGCGAGCCAGATCATCGTTCAGATTCCGACGCCCGGATTTAAGCTAGTGCGAAACATCAACGTGATGGGCGACGAGGGCAGTGATTACGCCAGTCATGCGGAGGTGCGATACGAAAACTGTCGGGTGCCGCAGAGCAACCTGCTCGGCGAGGAAGGCGAAGGTTTCACGATCGCGCAGGAACGTCTTGGACCAGGCAGGATTCATCATTGCATGCGTTGGATTGGTATCTGCGAGCGTGCGTTTGATTTGATGTGCAGCTATGCCGCGCGCAGAGAGTTGTCACCGGGCGTTGTGCTTGGAAGCCGGCAGAACGTGCAGGAGTGGATCGCGGAGAGTCGTGCGGAGATCAATGCGGCGCGTTTGCTTGTCTTGCAGACGGCCTGCGCGATCGATAGGCAGGGCGCGGCATCGGTGCGAGCGGACATCTCGTTGATAAAGTTTTTTGTCGCCGGAATTCTCCAGAAAGTTCTGGATCGTGCAATTCAGGTACACGGTGCGCTTGGACTAACCGACGCTACGCTTTTGTCGTACTGGTACCGGCACGAACGCGCGGCGCGGATTTATGATGGACCAGATGAAGTACACAAGATGGTCGTAGCGCGCGCTGAGCTAAAGAAGTATTAATCCTGCAAATCTTGTAAATCATGTCCAAAATAGATCGTTCGTCTTCAGTCCGTCCGGGTGAAGAACTACCCATAGACCTCCTTTCCCGGTATCTGAGCGCGCATCTACCCGATCTCACCGCCCCGCTAACTGTCGAACAGTTTCCCGCCGGCTTTTCCAATCTCACTTATTTACTACGCTCCGGCGATCGTGAGTTAGTCCTGCGTCGTCCGCCTGTCGGCGCAAAGATCAAAACGGCGCACGACATGAGTCGCGAATATCGAATCTTGTCGCATCTGTATCCGGTCTACCCAAAAGTTCCGCGACCACTACTGTTCTGCGATGATGAATCGATTCTCGGCGCGCCGTTCTACGTGATGGAGCGCGTGACGGGAATCATCCTGCGCGCGCAGCGACCAACGGGACTCGACCTTGCCCCATCGCTAATGCGTCGTATTTCTCAGGCGTTTATCGAAAACCTCGCCGAGATTCATGAACTCGATTATCAGGCCGCGGGATTAGGCGAACTCGGATCGCCGCAAGGCTACGTCAAACGCCAGGTGGAAGGTTGGACTAAACGATATTTCAACGCGCGCACAGATGACGTTCCCGCGATTGAGAAGCTCGCTGACTGGTTGCAGCAAAATCTGCCGGCTGATTCAGAACGCCCGGGTTTGATCCACAACGATTACAAGTACGACAACCTCGTGCTTGATCCCAACGATCTGGGACACGTGATCGCCGTGCTCGATTGGGAAATGGCGACGATTGGCGATCCGTTGATGGATTTCGGGACCAGTCTTGGTTACTGGGTTGAGACGACTGATCCGGAGGAGTGGCAACGCTACGGGTTTGGTCTAACGAGTCTTCCCGGCAGCTTCACACGCACCGAGCTGCTCGAACATTACACGCAACGCACTGGTCGTACGATTGATGAGCCTGTCTTCTATTTTGCTTACGGATTGTTAAAGATCGCGGTGATCGTGCAACAGATCTACTTTCGATATCAGAAGGGGCTGACGCGCGATCCGCGGTTTGCGGGACTCGGAGCGCTCGTAAACGCGTGCGGTGATCTCGCACAGCGCGCAATTGAGCGCAGACGCATTGATGCCCTCGGTTAAATGTAGACAGGATTTACAAGATTTGACACAAAGAACGAACAGAATTTTTGGAGCATACCCACTTCCCACGCAGCGTCTCCCAAGACAGTTCCCCTCCTTACGCCCCTTTTAAGCTATCAGTTTGTCTTCAAGGAGGGAGAATGAAGAAGTTTTCCTTTGCACTGCTCCTGGCGTTACTCCTCGGCCTCTCGATCATCAGTCTCGACCAACAAAACAGAGTAGAAGCACAGTCTGCCGCACCCGAGATGACAGTTCCGAACCTTGCCGTCCGCACCACCGTTGCCGATCTAATCACGCCGATCAGCATGGCCTTTCTTGGCGCCAACGACTTTCTAGTGTTGGAGAAGAACACCGGCAAAGTACAGCGCGTCGTTAATGGCGCCGTTCATGGAACTGTGCTGGACCTGGGTGTTAACTTCGCGTCTGAACGTGGGCTGTTGGGAATTGCTCTGCATCCGAATTTTCCATCGAATCCCGGCGTTTATCTCTACTGGACGTGCCGCAGCACAGCTTTACCAGCTGATCCGTTCTTTCCTGACGAGGTGCGTTGTCTCGACGCAAATATGTTTGCGGCAGATACAGACGAGATTCTTCAGGTTCCATTACTCGGCAACCGAGTCGATCGTTTTAGCTGGAATGGATCGTCACTGACTTTCGAACACAATCTGATCATGTTGCGCGCTTTCCAGAATGATGGCGCGCCGGTGCCGCCCAATCAAGGTGACGAAGCACAGCCGCCACGCGGAAATCACGACGGTGGTGTGCTGCGATTTGGACCAGACGGCAAGCTCTACATCTACTTCGGCGACAACGGCAGGCGTGGTCAACTTCAGAATCTTCGTTGCGGTCCAACTGCCAATTGCCCCGGGCCACTTCAGCCCGACGATCAGTTTGGTGGTCCCGAACCTGACGACGCTCACCTAACCGGCGTCATTCTTCGTTTGAATCCTGATGGGACAGCCCCGACCGACAACCCATTCTTCGCTGCCGGCGACGCGATGAACAGCCAAGTCGGAGATAACATTCAAAAGATCTACGCTTATGGTTTGCGAAATGGTTTTGGCATGGACTTCGATCCGGTTTCGGGAGATCTGTGGGAGCAGGAGAACGGCGACGACAGTATGTCTGAGCTGAATCGAGTCGAGCCGGGCTTCAACTCCGGCTGGGTGCAAATCATGGGTCCGCCGGAACGAATCGCGCAATACAAAGCGATCGAAACGAGTCCGGAAAACGATCCGTGTCTCAACACTCCTTACTTCGGATTGCAGCAACTACGTTGGTCCCCAGTGCTGATTGCGGATTCAGCGGACGAAGCACTGTCACGACTGTTTGTTATACCCGGATCGCATTACAGCGCACCGGAGTTTACCTGGAAGTTTGAAGTGGCGCCGGGCGCGATCGGTTTTGTGAGAGGTCGTGGACTGGGACCGCAGTATGAAAACGATCTCTTCATGGGTGGTGCCCGATCGATCCTGCAGGGCGGTCATCTATTTCACTTCAACCTGACAGGAAACCGTCGCAGGATCGGCGTTGACGATCCACGCATTGAAGATCGTGTCGCAGATAATCTCTGCAAGTTTGATTTGACCGAGAGTGAGAGCCTGCTCGTAGGTAGAAACTTTGGCACGGTGACGGATCTGATCACCGGACCAAACGGAAATCTATTTGTAGTTTCGATTGATAAGGGATCGGTGTTTGAGATCTTCCGCACGAAGGGTAAGTGATCAAACTATCCACAGATTACACAGATTATCTGTGTAATCTGTGGATGGGCTTTACTCACTGAGAAGACTGGTATCTTTGCGTTTCAAAGCAGCGACGAGTCGGCTCCACTCGTAACGTCCCTGTGAGAGTTTGCTGAAGTCGCCTTCCTTATCCTCTTCCAGACCGCTCAACATCTCATTCGCTTTACCGGTGCTGATGGCTTTCTCAGCCGCAGCGTTGAGTGCCTTGAAAGCCGCTGAGCTGTGTGATCCCTTCATCGCGAGCTTCGCACGCTCATAGGAAAAGCGGTAGTCACTCGGATACTGTTTCTCAACTTTTGCCAACGCCTGATAAATCTTGGGACGCTCGGAAGGTTTTGCCAACTCCCGTTTTTCCTGAAGCTTCTTCAACTCGTCTTCCGGACCGGTGGTGACTTGTTGAGTCGTCGTTTCCGCGGGCGCAGAACGCGAGACTTCAGTTGTTACCGGAGCACTCGGTTGCGGTTGACTTGCCTGCGCGACCGGCGGAGGCGGCGCAGTCGTGACGGCTGCTGTTTCGGTGTCTGAACGCATGAGAGTGAACAAACCAAGAGACACCAGCAGCAATGAAATTCCGCCGATGGAAAGCAGCTTCAGAACCGATCCACGACTCGACGACGGATCTTCCTGAGGTCTTGCAGTCGTCCATGGCAGCACCGTTGAGTTGAACGGTCGCGCTTCATGTTGCACTGTCAATTCGTCGTCTAAATCGCTTGCCGAAAGTATCGTTCGCGGCTTGCGCTCGCCTTCCAAAGCGTGGCCGCACTTCCAGCAGAATGAATACTTCTCCTCGATCATCGATCCGCAGTCGGGGCACGCCCTGGCGCCAGTCTCTGCTTTCCTGGCAGCGACTTCCGGTTTCTTAGCAGCAACCGGCGGTGGCTCTGCAATCACTTCTTCTTCCCGTTTGACGACGACTGGTGGTTGGATCACCGGTGTCGGCGCGACCGTCTTCTTCGGTTGCGGTTTGCTCACTTCGAGCATGCCGGTCGCCACCAGGTCCCAACCATTTCCGGCATCTTTCACAAAGGCCGGTTGAACGATCTGCACGTCGCCGGCATCCGGATTAGAACAGTGATAGTAGTCCTGGTAGAACTCGTAGAAGTCGCGCTTACTGGAAAACTTTGGCGCTCGCGGTAAGACGACGGGCTGCGCAAGATTCGTAATCACTACGAACTCGCCATCCTCTACCGGCACGAACAAACCTGTTTCGTAGTCAAAAGTGACATTTACTTTGTTCGCGGCTTTCGTTCTCTTCAAATAGTTCGCCACGAGAGAAGGGAAGGCCGGTGCGAGGTCGAGTCGTTCTTCGCAAATCGGACAGGTGCTTAGGCCTGTGATGAAAGTTGCGTTAACCGCGTCGCACATGTGTTCGTGCAAGTCCGCCGAAGCTGGTCGCAAACAGCCGGGACACGAGGGTTGTGGCACGCCCTCGCCCGTGAGCGTGAAGTTTTTCGTCTGCAGCGGCGTGTTCGACTCGAAGCTGATCACGTAGCACCGGTCGCAGACGAAAATGAGCGAGCTTTTGCGGGTACAGACAGGACAACGCTGTAAGCCGTACTGGTCGAAGTCAGCGGGACAGAAGTGCTCGCAGTTACAGCAATACTGCCATTGCAGGTCGACTGGAGACGTGGCCTGACCTTCGAAATCGATCTCGCCGAGAAGGTGTCCGCGGTTCTCACACTTGATGGGGTTTTGTCGCGGTGCGAAGAATCCTTTTTTGTGCTCGGGGCAGAATACTCTCATTTTCGTAGCTCCCTTTAAGGACGGGTGACCGTTCAGGTTGTACTTGGCACGAAGCATGACATATTTGCTTTGGGGGAGATACGGACTTACAGATGATCAAAAAGGGAAGAGCGTTGCGGATTCGTGAGATAGATTACGTTTATTGTGCAGTTTTTGCAATGCTGTTTATCCTGAAAAATCTTGTAAATCCTGTCCAAGATTTCGCTGGATTTGATAAGCTGTCGCGGTTTTGGACCTCGGGAAGCCCCGGAGGACGGCTTTATGACCGATAAAAAGGGATGGGCGTCGACTGTCGCCGGCTGGTTTATCGAACGTGACGAGCCGGAGGCCCCGGCGGCACCTGACTTTGCGGACGTTCCGGATGCGTCTATACCCGCGAACTTAGAAAGCTACACGACTCCATCGCCGACCCAGTCTGTTTTCCAGACAGCACCGCCGCCACCTACTGGCGGACAAGTCGATTTTGTTGCTGTTTTCAACGCTGCCGGGGTCGATTCGGACGAACAACAGCGTGTGGCGAGAACGACAGACCTGCTCCGAAGCTTACCCGCCGGGACTGACGCCGCGGTGAAGAAGCAGATCGTCGAAGCATCACTTAAGGCCTTCGGCGTACCCATTGAGAAGATCATCGAAGCCACTGTCGAAGAGATTCAGGCGCTCGACGGTTACATCCGCAACGGCGCCGCCGACAATGAAAAACTCATCCAGGAATCCGACGCACGCATCAAGCAGTATGAAACGGAGATTCAAAACATCCGCGCGATCATGCAGCAGAGCGTCGACGAACAACAGACCTTAATCAAAGTATGCAACGATAAAAAACTCGAGGTTCAGCAAGTGCTGGAGTTTTTCGGTCAGGACACAGTTGCGAAAGTTGTTAAGGCGTCGCCGAAGCTCCACGATCCTTCAGACCCGGCCGCTTCAGGCCCCCCTCAGACTAATTGAGGGCTAGTTAGAGAAAGGAACCCGCCCCTATGTGGAAACGGTTGGCTAACCTCTGGAAAGGTTTCCTGTCGCTGTGGATTTCCGACATCGAGAAGGAACATCCGGAAATCGCTTATGAGAACGCGATCAATTCGATGGTGGCGAAGTATTCAAAGCTGAAAACCGCCACGGCTGGAATCATCCGCCGGCGCGAAGATCTCGATGAGCGCTACAAGCGCGCCACCACCGAGCTGGCTCAAACAGAAGCCGAACTTGATACTGCGGTTAGCACTAATCAGGATGATCTCGCAGTCATACTGATTCAGAAGAAGAACCAACTGACTGCCGACGTCACCGAACTCAAAACTGAAATGGAGCAGGCGCGTTCCGATGCCGACTCGGCGAAGACTTCTCTGCTCGGTGTGCAGTCTGAAATCAGAAAACTGCAGAGCGAACGTGATTCAATGCTCGCCAAAATGCAGTCGGCCCAGGCACGCATTAAGGTGCAGGAGCAACTTGATGGCTTGTCGGTCGATGCTGAAGTCAAGGCGCTCGACAACGTGCGGCAGCACATCAAGACCACAATCGCAGAAGCGAACTTGGGGAAAGAGCTCTCAGAATCTTCGCTTGACTCGCGTCTGGCTGCGCTTCGCAACCAGACCGGCGAAGTTCAGGCCAAGCAGCAACTCGCCGAACTGAAAGCAAAGAAAGCAGCACAACAAGCGCAGACTAACAAGACGATGTGAGTTCTTGTACTTCAGATACTTTGTTCTTTGTACTTGGTGCTTTGTGCTCTGTAATCAAGGGACCAGCGAACAAAGAACAAAGCACAAAGAACAAAGCACAATATAGAGGTGACAGATGAGATTGACTCCCCTGGCAAAGGCTTTCATAGCTGTAGTGGTGTTAGTTGTTATCGGTTTTTCCACCTGGTACTACAAAGGTGATGCGATTAAACGTTGGGCTGGTGGCGAAAGGTCTTCCGGCGAAGACTCCAAAGGCGATTTTGACAAACTGAACAATGCGCCGGGCGATCCCAATCGCAATGTCGGCTCGACTGGTGTCAATGCGGGTTCCGTTGGTACAGGAAAACTGAATCGTCCACTCGTCGTGGGCATCAACACGTGGGCGGGTCACGCTCCGGGAATCGTCTTCAACAACGGAATGGATCCGAATGGCGGCTCGCAGTACAAACAAAAGTTCGGGATGGACGTGAAGTTTGTGTTGCTCGAGGATCCGGCGGCGAAGCTCGCAGCGTTTCGTAGTGGTCAGGTCGATATCATGTGGAACACGGTCGACAACTGGGCTCGCGAGGCTTCGATTCTTGCTGAGAATAATCAGGCGGCCAAGTCGATCATCATGCAGGACTGGTCACGCGGCGGCGACGGAATCGTTTCGATCTCGTCGATTAAGTCAGTTGAAGATCTTAAAGGTCACAAGATTGCGTGTACGCAGTTCACTCCTTCACATTTTTTGCTTCTCTACCTCCTGGCTCAATCCGGTCTCACGCCGCAAGAACGTGCCGATGTTGAGAAGAATATCATCTTCGTCACTGACGCTCCGGCTGCTGCCGCGGCGTTCAAATCAAGGAATGTTGATGCAGCGGTGACTTGGGAGCCTGATCTGTCGGGTGCGGTTACCGCGCGAGGTTCGGAAGCGCATGTCCTTGTTTCAACACAGGCTGCCACCAACATCATTGCCGACACGCTTTGCGCACGGCAGGATGTGATCGATCAGGCGCCGGAGACCGTTCGCGACTTCGTGCGTGGCTGGCTCGATGGCATCGAGATGATCAAGAATAATCCTAACGGCTCGTACGAGGTTGTCGGCAAGGCGCTCAAGCTCGATACAGAGACTGTTTCAGGCATGTTGTCAGGTCTGAAGCTCACTCCGTTTGCGGACAACGCACAGTTTTATGGATTAACTGGTCCAAAAGCGCACTATGAAACGTTGTTTGATACGGCGTTTGTCATCTGGCGAAAGAAAGGTCTGGTCAATAGATCGGTTGACGCGAAGGGCTGGGCCGACACGCGTTTCCTTGCCGCGGTAGCCGCAAATTATCCGGGACAGAGAGTCGAGGAAGCTCCAGTTGTTGCGAAAGCGCCGTCGGAGAAAGATGTGCCGATTCTCCACCAGCAGATCCAGATCCAATTCACGCCTGGTTCGGATGAGATCATGGCTGGCTCATATCTCTTGCTCGACAAACTCGGCGAGACGATGACTTCGTTCGGCAGCACTGTTCTGCGCATCGAAGGCAACACTGACAGCACCGGCTCTCAAGCCACCAATCTGCCGCTCTCAGAGAGGCGCGCGATATCAGTGAAGAACTACATCGTCAAGAACTTTCCAAACATTCCGCCGACGCGCTTCCAAACTATCGGGCGCGGTTCGAGCAACCCGATTGCCGAGAACACTTCTGAAGCGGGCCGGCAACAAAACCGCCGCACGGACATCAAGGTGATCCTGGCAACGCAGTAACGCCCTGAACTTGGTGCTTTGTACTTAGTTCTTTGTCGATACTCAAAGAACAAAAAACAAAGCACCAAGTACTAATACCGAATGGCCGCAAAAAGCACGCTTTTCTCAATTCGCTCACCGCTGTCGAAACAGACCGCCTTCGTCCTCGGTTTTGTGGCGCCTGCGCTTGTGCTCGGGGCGTGGTGCGGTCTTACGTACAGTGGTTATGTTCGGCCCGACTTCCTGCCAACTCCGACGGAAGTTATTCGCGGCACACTGCAACTCTTCCTTCATTACGAGCTGACGAACGCGATCCTCATCTCGACACGTCGCATCGCGATCGCTTTCCTGCTGGCGTCTGCGATTGCGTTGCCGCTCGGGGTTTTGATGGGCGCCTTCGATCCGATCAATCGTTTCTTCGAACCGATCGTGGCGCCGCTGCGCTACATGCCGATCTCGGCATTTATTCCGTTGTTGATTCTCTGGTTTGGCATTTACGAGAAACAAAAGATCGCGTTTCTGTTTCTCGGCGTCTTTGTCTATCTGCTGCCGGTCGTTGTCTCCTCGATCCGACTTGTGCCGGAGGAGTTGGTCCAAACAGCGCTCACGCTGGGTGCGTCGAAGTTCCAGGTGATCAGAACAGTTTTGGTGCCAGCCGCATTGCCGGAGATATTCGACAGCTTTCGAGTGATGAATGCGATCGCGTGGACGTACGTGATTCTTGCGGAAGCAGTGAACCCCGAGCATGGTCTTGGTTACATGGTTGAACTCGCACGCACACATCAAAAAGCGTCGTGGTCATTTGCGGGGTTGCTGGTCATCGGTGGCATCGGACTCTTGACTGACTTTCTCATTCGTCTCTTATCCAGCTTGCTCTTCCGTTGGCGTGAAGCATCCTGAAACTATCGACAATGGCTGAACAAGAAACTCCACCAACACTTCCACAATCAGGCGAGCCCGGCACGATTGCTGTTGATGTCGGTGTGCCGAAGGGACAGCCGCATGTTACGTATCATGCGGATCAGACTAGTGCGCCGCCAAAGTTGCGCGTGTCAGACCTGAGCGTGACTTACATCGATCGCAAAGGGAATCGCACGGAGGCAGTGCGTGACGTTTCCTTTGATGTATACGACAAGCCTGACTCCGGTGAGATTGTCGTCTTCCTGGGACCATCCGGTTGTGGCAAGTCGACGATTCTAAAAGCTGTTGCGGGACTCTTGCCACCGACAAAAGGTGAAGTCTTGGTTGACGGCAAAGTAGTAGACGACGTCGGTCGCGATCGCGGCATGGTTTTTCAGGCTTACACGTCTTTTGGTTGGCTGACGGTGCGTGAGAATGTCGAGTATGGTTTGAAACTTCGGGGCATGAAGAAGTCGGAGCGCCGAAAGATTTCTGAATCGATTTTGAATCAGGTGGGTCTCGCTGACTTTGCCGAACGTTATCCAAAGGATCTTTCCGGCGGCATGAAACAGCGCGTCGCGATTGCGCGCACCCTTGTGAACAATCCGCGCGTGGTGTTAATGGATGAGCCGTTTGGCGCGCTCGATCCGCAAACACGTTGGGGGATGCAGAGCCTGCTGCTCGAGGTTTCGCGCGCCGAGAACAACACGATTTTGTTCGTGACGCACGACGTTTCGGAAGCCGTTTATCTGGGCGACACGATTTACGTACTGTCCCAGCGGCCGGCGCGAATTCTTCATCAGGTCGACGTCCCGGCGTTCCCTGTGCGCGACATTGCGCTAAAATCAGCACCGGAGTTTCGTGCAGTTGAAAAGCAATTACTCGATCTGATTTATGCGCCAGCCAAGGGTTAAATCCACAGATTTCACAGAGCATGGGAACGACTGAGAAGCCGAAAACCGCGATGCGGAAAGACGGTGTGCCGGTTAACGTGACGCCGCTGCGCGACGACACGTTTGCTGCGACCCAGGCTTTCGTCAGACAGAAAGTTTACGAAAAGCGCAATTATCTCAAGAAGGCTTTTGCTAATCCCTACAACCTCTCGTTGCTCGCCGGTGGACTTGCTGCTTCGGCGCTCACGCTCAATCCCTTGCTCGCAATCGTCACCGTAGGTTTGGAAATACTCTGGGTCGTGAACGCGCCTGGATCGAAGAAACTTCAGGAGTGGTTGTGGGATCCGAGTTTCGATCAGGAGAAGCAAGCTGAGGAAGCAGCGGCGCGTGCCGAACGTCTCAAGCATCTCGATGAGAGCGATCGCGAGCGTGTGTTATCACTCCTCGAACGCCAAAATGAGATCAATGCTCTCGCCGCACAGAACCCATCGTTCACAGGTGAGTTGTTACGAACAGAACTAACAAAGACAGACCGGCTCGTCGAAGCGTTCATCGAGATGGCGAATACGTGCAGTCGCTACGACGCCTACCTCGATTCGATCGATCTCAGTGAGCTGGAAAAAGATCGGCGCCGTTGGGAGCAGATCGCTCGCCGGGAAGGCAATCGAGATTCGGAAACTGAAATAGCCGGCAAGAATCTCGCCGTCATTATGAAGCGTTTTGAAAAGATGAAGGAGATTCATCACTACCTGACGCTCGCGCGCGGTCAACTCGATCTGATCGAGAACTCGTTTCAGTTGATCGCAGATCAGATCGTCACGATGCAGTCGCCGCAGGAGCTGACCGGACAATTGGATGAATTGCTTGACGGTGTCGAATCGATCAAACAGACTGCTGCCGACACGGAACGATTATTAAATCCGATGGGCTTAAAGGATCTTGACGTATGAGTGAAGCGCGGTTGCTTCCGGCGTGGGCCGAAGACTTGCGTCGCCGTTA
>DATEIS010000560.1:0-4638 GCA_035278765.1 Pyrinomonadaceae bacterium
GATCCTCAGTCCACGACTGCAACTTCTCCCAAGCCTGCGCCGGTCCTGGTCCAACCGCGACTCGCCACCCGGTGCTCAAATCCAAAAGTGTCTGCTCCGCAATATTCTCCGTGGCCTGCGCCAGTCTGCGCTTCGTGAAGACCAGCAGGCGTGAGCCATAAGGTTCGAGACGGATCGTTTGCGAGTTGTTGTCTTTTGCCGGTTGAACCGAGCCGTCAAACGGATTCCACCATTCCGGTTTCAAGTGCGCTACGTTAAAAATAGCCTCAACACTCCGAGCACCGTTCGCAGTATTGGCGATGAAATAAATTTCAGCATCCCCCGTGCTGCGATGAACAAACGCGACCTCCGGCGATGCCGGCACAAACTCGACGTCAGGTTTGACTAACTGCCGCAGTGTGCGGCCAAGATCAGTGGCTTCGTTCGCGACGAGTCGCCCGGACGGCAACGATCCATCGAACAGTGCTTTCGATATCTTCGCGATTTGCTCGTGATCCGTAGCTGTGGCGCGGAAACCAGGCGCATGAGACGGCGTACGCTTCGTCGCTATCAACACTCCGCCTGCACGAACAAATTCCTCAAACTTTCGGTAAGTATCAACTGGTATGGTTTCGACACCCGGAAGAATGATGACCTTGTATCGCTGTCGACTAAGCACGAGCGAGCCGTTGTCGATCTTTCCGACTTGTCGAAATGAATCGTCGTCAAAAAAGTCGAGGTTGTAACCAGCCGCGAAGATTGCCGGCAGCAGATCAGGACCAACGTGCTCGCGCAATACTTCGATCAAATGCGGATTGCCAGGCGCCATCTCGGCCCAACCGTCGTCGTTAGGCAAGTACACCGCGACATCGTTTGCCGGCTGTCCCGCACGCATCATGAAGCTGACGCGTTGTAGATACTTCGCAACGTCGGGCATCACGATCCACCACGGATTCTTTTCGTTGAATACACCCGCGGCGTAAAAACGCCATCCGGGATACTCGACACTCGCCGGTGTGTACGGCCAGCCATGTCCGATCAATTGATTGATGCCCTGAAGAAAATGAATGTCGGCTTCGGCTTTGATGTCGAGCGGTGTCGCGCGAAACGAAGGCGAGTGCAACCAGGTCCACGTTTCCGACGACGCGATGTTCCTGCCGTAAATATGACTCGCCGACGATGCCCAACGCGCGGCTCGTACAACTTTCCACTGCGCGCCTTCACCTTCAGAGATGTCGGCAAAGGCATTGCTGGAGAGCGTTGCTGAAGGAACGCCGTAATCCTGTATCCGAAACAGAACTCCATTTCGTTTCGACCATTCCTGCATCGGCGCGAGAAAACGCTCGTTCAGAAGTTCCGTAAGCGTTTTACCCCAATCGCGTCGCAGAGCCTTCGTTTGTGGTCCAACGTCGTTAACCAAAAACGGCAAGTGCGATTTGAGATCGTAACCGCGACGGCGTCGAAACTCTTCCAGAAAATCGCTGGACCAGTCGGCGTTGTAAACTTCGAGACTGTCGCAAAAGATCGCGTACGGCTTGTTCGCGCCGAACGCAGACATTAAACGGTCGCCGACGTTCTTCAGATACGCATCAGTCGCGGCGCGATTCATGTGATCGAGCACAAAGCCTTCAGCGCCGACCGCAGGACGTTTGACCTGCATGCCCGTGCGACTGGAGATAAAGAAAAGTGCTTCGTGTGTGCCTTCGTTAATGCGCGTGAGTTTGACAACCCCCGCGTCAATATCGGTCAGTTCGCGAACACTATCAGCAACGATCGATTTGCCGTCGCTGCGCGCGAGAAACACAGCAATCAGTTTTTCACCGGCGCCGATGGAAGGAACTTTAACGAATGTGGCATTGGGTTCAACCTTCACACGTTCATAGCGTAAACGTGCCGCGGCATGTTCGATCGAAACGCCTGGTCCACCGAAGGGCCAGCCGCTGCCGAGTGTCAGATCAAACCGGAGCCCGAGTTCTTTCGCCTTGTCGGCCGTGAACCTGAGTGCGTTGAGATATTCAGGGGAAAGAAAAGCAGAGTTCTTGATGCCCTTTGCCGGATCGTCGAGGGAGAGCGCATAGACGGGTTGGACTTCAAACCCGCCAATGCCGCCCTCCTTCATCAGACGCATCTCGCGCTCGAGTTGCGCATTATCGACAGCCGGACCAAACCACCACCAGCGCATCATGATCCGCGAGTCGTCTGGCGGATCGAGAAACGATCGCTGAAGCACATCGATCTGGGCTGCTGTGGGAAACGGCAGCGCCAGTAATGCGAGTATCAACAGTCCTACTTGAAGTCGTGACATCGATGATAAGTGGTAGACAGGATTTTCAGGATTTTCAAGATGAACAAGATCAGAAGAAGATCCTTATTCCAAACTGAATGTAACGCGGTTGCGAGAAGGCGGCGTTCAGGGCGCCGAAGTTTGTGTCGTAAGCCTGACGCAAACGATAGAGCTTCAATCCCTGCAATGTCGTGATGTCAAAGGCGTTTGGATTTGTGGTCGCAAACCCTTCCGGAAGCGGGATGCGGAAGAAATCCAGCGGTATAGCGCCACTGGGCAAACGACTGTTGATGATCAGGTTGTTAACCTGCGTCAAAGTCGCGGAGCGTCCCGGAGCAAAACTGTTCCACGTATTTATATCACCCTGAGCAAGTAACGCCTCATTTGGTAAACCGCCGAACGCGGGTGGCGTATTACCGGTGTTGGTGTAACGCAGATTCGGATGGTTGAATGCGTTGATAAAGTCTACGCGGAAGTTGATCCTCCGGTGACTGTCGCCATCAAACGGAAATCCAAAACTCTTCTGCACCGATAAGTCAAAGTATTCCTGCATCGGTGCGCGAACGTCGAGCGTGCGCGGAGCATTTCCGAGCGAGCCCTTTGCTGGCCGCATGAACGCCGCCGGATTTATGTACGGCTCGCAAACGTTCCCAACCGAACAGTTCTCGTAAGAGTAACGCGGATTCAGAATTGGCACACCCGGTACGATATCCGGGCGAATCGATCTGTTTACACCGCCAAGCCGGTTCGTATCAGTGATGATTGGCACGTACGGCTGGCCGCCCTGTAAACGGACCAGACCGGAGATGGTCCAATTTCCTACGACTGAATTGACAATCCCGGGCGCGTTGCCGAGAAACTGACGCCCCTTACCAAACGGCATGTCGTAGACGAACGTCGAACTGAAGTTGTGTTTGATATCGAACGTGGAGATACCCCGATCACTCACCCGCGGAATGCCATAAGAAATCTGCTGGCCCAGGTTTGTGGGTGTCGTCAATGTTCTCACATCCGGACTTGCATCCGACGCATCATCGATCGACTTGCCGTAAGTGTAGTTCGCAGTGAACGTCAATCCGCGCGAAACGCGGCGACGCACATCGATGTAGCCGGCATGCCTGATGCTGTTCGCTGAAGGATCGAGAAAGCGGAAAAGATTATTGAAACCGAAGAACGGCGCAGTAACGCTGTTTCGCTGAATCGTCACCACTGCGCCGAGCAGGTTGCGCCGGCCGAGTGGATCGGCAAAGGCCGTTTCAGCATTGAGGTTCTGCGCTTCGAGTGACTCGACGAAATCAATGTCCTTGGGATTGATGTTTACGAGCGGCATGTAGAGGTGCGTACCTTTGTTGCCGACGTAAGCCACTTCCACGAGCGTGTTCTTCCACGGTTCGAACTGAATCGAGAGGTTCCAGTTCTGACTCGTGGGAACTGTGCCACTGCCTTCAGCATCGACCACGAAGCCCGGCGTGCCGAGACTGTTTAAGAACACGAGTCCATCAGAGTTTGTCCCAAGCGTGGCATCGATCGAACCGCCCGCGATGAAAGGTTGATTTCCAGTCAGGCGCACTGGTTGAGTTGAATCCGCAGTGCCGCCCGCGGTTGACCCGTTTGCGAGTGTTGATACGCCTGTGAACGCGCCGAAGTCGGGATTCGGAAGTCGATTTTGACCCGTTAAAGTGGCGTGTGAAATCCCGTAGCCGCCACGAATCACGAATCCTCTATCTTCCGCCCACTTGAAGAGCTTCGGACTCCACGCGAAACCGAACCGCGGTTCGAATCCGAGATAATCGACTGGCGTCAGGTAACGAGATCGTCCACCACGTCCCGCGAAAGCAAACGGTGGAAGCAGAACACTTGTTGGGACAGTTGCGGGAATCGGCTGGTTTGCTGCAACACCCAAGCCGGTTGCGGTTGCGCGTCGCTGCGCCTCCGTGAGTGTCACTCGTTGCGAGAGATCCGGACGGAACGAGCCCTGGAGATCGTGTTTCTCGGTTCGTGGATACTGAAGTTGATATCGCAGTCCAAGATTGAGTGTGAGATTTGGCCTTGCCTTCCAATCGTGCTGCACGAAAGCAGCAGTGCTCTTCCAGCGATAGTCATAATTCAGCAGCAATGGACGCACCTGGACCACGTTGGGAACACCGAGCAACATGCTGGCGAGATTGTTTCCTCCGTTCGCGACATTAGTGCCGCGATTGTCGCTCGTGTTTACAACGCGAAATTCCCAGCGACCGCCGGACGCGCCGAAGAATGGAATCACGTTCAAGCGCGCGTAACTTAGGTCCACACCAAACTTCCATGTGCGGCTGCCGCGAGTCCAGTACACGACGTCGTTGATATTGAATCGTTCCTCGACGTTGAAGTTGTTTGTC
>DATEIS010000561.1:0-10941 GCA_035278765.1 Pyrinomonadaceae bacterium
CGCCCGTGGTTTTGATCAGACGTTTTGCCGAAGATCTCTTCCAAACCACGGGCGGCCACGGAGGGCCGCCCCTACAGTACGTACCATGTTTATAGATTCGCATGCGCATATTGATGGGCCGGAGTTTGATGCTGATCGCGATGAGGTGATCGAGCGTGCAAGGGCTGCGGGTGTTACGACGATTTTGAATGTGGGGACTGGGGATCCGCACAGCGGCGCGTTTGAGCGGGCGGTTGAATTAGGCCGGAAGCATGAGAATCTCTACACAGCAATCGGCACACACCCTCACGATGCACGGCTTTACGACGATCAAGCGGAAGAAACGATCAAGACACTCATCAAGTCTGAACGAGTTGTGGCCTGGGGTGAGATTGGTCTCGACTTCCACTACGACAACTCACCACGCGACGTCCAGGTCGCAGTCTTCAAACAGCAACTCCGCGCAGCGCACGAGTGCGATTTACCGGTCATCATCCACACACGTGAAGCGGAACCCGAGACGATCGAGATTCTGAAGAGTGTGGAAGTCAAACGTCGCGGCGTCTTTCATTGCTTTAGCGGCAGCTTGGACCTGGCACGAAGCGCGGTAGAACTCGGCTTTATGATCTCGTTCTCCGGCATCGTCACTTTCAAGAAAGCGGACGAGCTGCGCGCTGTGGCAAAGGAAGTCCCACTCGATCGACTGCTCATCGAGACCGACTGTCCGTACCTCACTCCCATTCCTTATCGCGGCAAACGAAACGAACCCGCTTACGTCGTCGAAGTCGCTCGCTCTCTCGCCGGTCTTCACGGCATCGACATCGAAGAGGTCGCTCGCATCACAAGCGAGAACTTCCAACGCCTCTTTCTTCACTAATTCGGCAAAGTAATTTGTCCCTTTTGAGCCCTTGTGGCAACTTTCACATGCTGGCCCTTTGATGGTATTCTCCAGTCAAATGGCTCAGCAGAACTCCTTTGATATTGTCTCCCAGGTCGACGCAGCCGAAGTCACAAACGCTCTTAATCAAACCATCAAGGAAGTTCGGCAGCGGTTCGACTTCAAGGGTAGCTCGGCGAATGTCGTACACGAGAAAAATGAGCTCGTGCTGAGCGCTGAAGACGAGACAAAGCTGCGCAACATGAACGACATCCTGCAGCAGAAACTTGTCCGGCGTGGTGTTCCGCTGAAAGCATTCAACTACGGCAAGATCGAACCGGCGGCAGGCGGCACAGTGCGGCAACGCGCGCAGATTCAGGAAGGCATTCCACAGGAGAAAGCCAAAGAAGTCGTCAAGTTCATCAAGGACAGCAAAGCAAAGGTCCAGGCTTCCATTCAGGGTGACATCGTCCGCGTGTCAGGCCGCGACCGCGACACGCTCCAGGACATTATCGCGAAGCTGAAGGAGAAAGACTTCGGCATTCACATGCAGTTTACGAACTATCGTTCGAACTAAACTTGTCATGAGCACGTCAGGCAACATCATCACGCTCGACCAGGAAGCACAGATTTCAGCACGCAAGATCTTTAGCATCATTGCCAACGATCTCGCGCAGGTTGAACTGGAGTTTGAGCGCCAGGCGCGTTCTAACGTGCAGGTGATCGAATATCTCGGCGAATACTTGCGCGCCTCGGGCGGCAAACGCGTGCGACCCGCCCTCACGATCCTGTCGAACTACGCAGTCGGCGGCGACGGCGCTCGTTACAACTCGATTCGCATGGCGACAGTCATGGAGTTTCTGCACACAGCGACCCTCGTCCATGACGACATCATCGACAAAGCAGACACGCGTCGTAAACGTCCCACCGTGAATGCGCTCTACGGAAACGAGACGGCAGTGCTGATGGGTGATTGGTTGTACATGTCGGCATTCGAGACCAGTCTTGCTGAGAGGTCTTTGCCAATACTCGACATTCTTACGAGAGTCACGCGAAAGATGACTGAGGGCGAGCTTTTGCAGTTGACGTTGTTGAGCGATGCTGCGGTGACAGAGGCTCAGTATTTCGATGTTCTCAAACGCAAGACTGCATACCTCTTCAGTGCGAGTTGTGAAATCGGTGCGATCCTCGGTGGCGCCGATGAGAATCAGCAAGCAGCTCTGCGTGATTACGGACTAAGTCTTGGTACTGCATTTCAACTGATCGACGACGTGCTTGATTTCACTTCGAGCGCGGAAGCGTTAGGCAAGGCTGCGGGCGCGGATCTTCTCGGCGGAAAGGTAACGCTGCCTCTGATTTATTTGAGAGAAGCCGAACCCGAGACGCGCGAGATGATCGGAACAGTGCTTCGTGAAGGCAAATACAGCACGGTGCGACAACAGGATCTTTTAGACGCAATCACGCGCACCGGCGCGCTGGAACGGGCGCGAATGCGAGCTAACGAGTTTGCGGAGGATGCGCGCTCGGCCCTGGACAACCTGCCGGAGTCGGATTTCAGCGAATCTTTGCGAGCGCTCCCAACCTACATCCTGGACCGCGATCGATAGTTTTTTAGCCACAAGTAAACGCGGATTTGTTGTAGAATGCCCCGCTGATGAGCGAGAACCTGCTTTCACGCTTAGAACAAAGCCTGCGCCAGTCGCGCGCGGCGCGTATGCATTTGGCGGCGCGCCTGCGGGAATTAGAAGCCGAAGCTGACAGCGTTCGAGCCGAACTGGCGGAAATGGATACCCTTGCGAGCCAGACAGAAGCCGCGATTTATCGGCTGCTTTCGTCCGTTCTCGCCTCGGGAAATATCAATCTTGGGCTACCCTCAGATGCTGAGCTAGAGGCTGCGATGCGCCAATCGCAACCGCAGTCGCCACTGCGGTCGACGGTTGCTCCGGTCGAACGCCGGCAACAGATCCCGACAGTTCGCAACAACGTCGAAGTGATGAGCGATCGTTTTATCGATCGGACCATCCCACAGGCTGTCACGCTCCTGCTTCGTGAAGAAGGTGGACCGCTGCACGTCAACGAGCTCTACAACCGTCTGCTTGAGGGTGGCTTCAAGTTCACCGGTCAAAACCCGACTATCAGCGTAGCGGTCTCACTCAACCGCAACACCCGTTTCCGCAAAGTTGCCCCCGGAACATTCGACCTCGTAATGCGCGACGCCTCAAAGGCTTCCTGAGCTGGACGGCTGATGCGCGCAATCGTTCTTTCTGCCGGTTACGGCACACGCCTTTGGCCACTCACTGAAGACCGCACCAAACCCGCGATTCCTATTCTCGGAAAACCACTCGTCGGTTATGTCGCTGAATATCTCGCCGGCTACGGTATCGATGAAATCGTGGTTAATCTGCATCATCGTCCGGAGTCGGTTCGCAAAGCGCTCGGCGACGGCAGCCGTTTTGGCGTGAAGCTCCATTATGTTGAAGAACCGATAATACTCGGCACCAGCGGCGCCCTCGACAACACGCGTTCATTCTTTGAACATGAGACGTTTGTCGTTGTTAACGGAAAGATCATCACCGATATCGATCTGAATGCCGCGCTCGAGACTCATCGAAAGTCGAATGCGCTCGCAACACTCGTTCTGCTTCCTAATGCGCGACGCGAACGATTCAGTGTCGTGGAAACTGAAGACGGACGCATCAAGGGGTTTGCAGGAATGCCGGTGGATAGTGGAGCCGATTCGGTGCCGTTGATGTTCACGGGGATTCACATCATGGAACCGCGAATTCTCGAATACGTTCCGCGCGGTGTCTTCTCGGACTCGGTTATAGATGTTTACCCAAAGGCACTTGCAAACGGCGAGATTCTCGCGGCGCATGTAGCTTCGGGAAAGTGGCGCGAACTCTCGACTTTGAAACGATATCTCGATATCAGTGTCGAACTGCTGAAAGAAGCAGGGAAGTCTTTCGTTGCCGACACGAATGACAAGATCGCCGATACAGCAACTGTGGCAGAATCGGTCCTCTGGGACAATGTAGAAGTGGGAGCGGGTGCGCGAGTGAGTCGAGCGATCCTTGCTGACAACGTCAAGATCAACGCCGGGGAGACGATTGAGAACGCTGTAGTCGTCCCGCGCAGCCTCGTCGAAGGCAAAAAGCCGCCGGAAAAGGCGCTTCCCGGGCATTTTCAGGGTGAAAACTTTATCGTGCCCCTGTGATACAATCGCCGCCGCATCTCGGCATTGCCCATTTTCAACCAATTAGCTAATGAGTGCTCCAAAACCTGTGATTTCTAACGCATTTGAATCTTCCGCGACAGATCGACTTGCGAGATTCATCACAGAGCAAGGCATTGCAAACAAGGAAGTCATCCCGCTTACCCCTGACGCCTCCACGCGCAAGTATTACCGTATCGGCTGGAAAAAACGCTCTGCCATAGCCGCAGTCTACGCTGAACCGTTCGATCCCGAATTTCATCCGTATCTTGATGTAACGCGTTTATTCCTGGACTGCGACATCCCTGTCCCCGACATCTACGCAGTTGACGGCAACGCCGGAATAATTGTTCAGGAAGACCTCGGCGACCGGCAGTTGTTTCAAGTCTATGAGGATGAACCCGAAGAGCAGTGCGACCAGTACAAGGAAGAGGCAATCGAGTTAATCGCGAAGATACAGAAGGCCACGGCACGTGCCTACGAAACGCATTCGATTTCAAGTCGTCTTGCGTTTGATGAAGCGAAACTCTCCTGGGAGCTCGACTTCTTCTTCGATCACTACTTCGGCAGTCTGCGTGGTGAAAAGCTGCGACATGCTGAAATAGCAGAATTAAAAGCCGAGCTTAACGACATCGCCGCCGAACTTTCAGCCGCGCCGCGCGTACTCTGCCATCGCGATTACCACGCTTCAAACTTGATGATCGACAAACGAAATCGGATCAGGATTGTGGACCATCAGGATGCGCGTATGGGTCCGGCGAGTTATGACCTCGTTTCGTTTTTGCTGGATCGCCAACCGTGTCCGCCGTCACTAGCTGAATTGCGCGACCACCGCCTTTTCTTCCTTGAAGAACGACGGCTGCTTGGACTTGGCGCGATCGACCCGGATGATTTCGCGCTCGAATTTAGACTGATGACCATTCAGCGCGGTTTGAAAGCCACCGGAACCTTCTCGTACCAGTCGGCAGTTGCCGGAAGAACCGCAGTTTACGAGCCGTTCATCAAGCCCACGCTCGAAATCGTTTTGCAGGCTGCTGAATGGCTTGAAAGATTCCCCACACTACGCCGGATGTTAAAGGAACGAATCAACTAATTGCTTACACGCTCGGTTTCTCGATGACAACGCAATCAAACGCAATCGCTACAGATAACCACACCTACATCAACCAACTTTCAAACCACGTCGGCGCTGAAGTAGTCCTTAAGGGATGGCTTTACAACATGCGCTCGAGCGGCAAGTTACTGTTTCCACAACTTCGTGACGGTACCGGGGTTGTCCAGTGCGTCGCTTTTAAGAATGCGATCTCGCCGGAACTGTTCGAAGAGCTAAAGGCGCTTGGTCAGGAATCCGCGCTCTCGATTAGAGGGACTGTGCGGGCCGATGCTCGCGCGCCTGGAGGCTACGAGATCGATGTGATCGATGCAAAAGTTCTGCAGCAGGTGCACGATTATCCGATCACTCCAAAAGAACACGGCACAGAGTTCCTGATGGATCACCGGCATTTGTGGCTGCGATCACGCCGCCAGCATGCTGTCTTGAAAGTTCGGCATACGGTGGTTCAGGCGGTCAGGAATTTCCTCGACAACGACGGCTTCACGCTTTGTGATTCGCCGATCTTTACGCCCGCGGCTTGCGAAGGAACGACGACGTTATTCGAAGTTGATTACTTCGACGGTGAAAAGGCTTATCTCACGCAGTCGGGTCAACTCTATAACGAAGCGACAGCGGCCGCTTTTGGTAAGGTTTACTGTTTTGGTCCGACATTCAGGGCTGAAAAATCTAAAACACGTCGACACCTGACGGAATTCTGGATGGTTGAGCCGGAAATGTCTTATGCGACGCTTGAAGACGTCATGAGTTTGTCAGAGCGTTTTCTTTCGTACATCGCGGTGCGTGTGCTGGAACAGAGAAGTGAAGAGTTGAAAGTGCTCGAACGAGATACTGCGAAACTCGAAGCAATCGTGCCACCGTTTCCGCGCGTTCATTATGACGATGCGGTGAAGATGCTTCATGAAGGGTTTGAAAAAGGCGCGCTCGAAACAAAATTTGAGTGGGGTGGAGACTTTGGTGCGCCTGACGAAACGTACATTTCAAGCCAGTTCGACAAACCGGTGATGGTCCATCACTATCCGGCCGAAGTAAAAGCGTTTTATATGGCGCGAGACCCTGAGCGTTCTGAACTGGCGCTCGGCGTTGATGTGCTCGCGCCGGAGGGATATGGCGAAGTCATCGGCGGCGGAGAACGCGCAACTTCGCTCGAGTTTTTGAAAGAGCAGATCGCATTGCACGAGCTTCCGGAAGAGGCGTTCCAGTGGTATCTCGACCTGCGGCGATATGGCAGCGTACCTCACGGTGGGTTCGGAATGGGCATTGAACGATGCACGGCGTGGATGTGCGGCATTGAACACATTCGCGAGACGATTCCGTTCCCGAGAATGTTGTATCGGATCAGACCGTAACCACAGATTACACGGATTAAAAAACGGATTGGGAGTTTGAGTTATGACTTGTCCGAAATGTGGCGCTCAGTTACTTGAAGGTTCGACCTTTTGCGGAGCGTGCGGTAATCGCATCGCGCCGGGCACTACACAGCCGATGAATCAACGCGGCGCGCCGGGAATCCAGATTGATGAAGACTCTCGTGGTCGTGGCAGAGGTTACGACTATGAAGTATTACATCAACCCTCATTCTCACTCGCAGTGCTTCGTCTGCAAGCCGAACAGTCGATCCAGGCAGAATCCGGCGCGATGGTTTCGATGTCGGCTAATGTAGAACTTCAATCACAGATGAAAGGCGGCTTATTCGGCGCAATCAAACGCGCTGCCGGTGGCGAGTCGGCGTTTATTTCGACTTTCACTGCGCGTGGTGGTCCAGGTGAAGTAACACTTGCACCAGGCGCGCCGGGCGACGTCGCGGCTATCGAACTGTCGGGAAGTCCCTTCTTTGTTCAATCAAGCTCATATCTTGCGGGCGACGCGAGTCTCACGGTCGACACTAAGTGGGGCGGTGCGAAGTCGTTCTTTTCCGGCGAAGGTCTGTTTGTGTTGATGGTCCAGGGACAGGGGTTGTTGTTGGTGTCGTCGTTCGGCGCCATTCATCGAAAGCGACTCCAGGTTGGGGAGCGATACGTGGTGGATACAGGTCATCTTGTGGCGTGGGAAGGCACAACACAGTACACGCTTCGCAAAGCCGCATCCGGTTTCTTCCGCAGCATGATGAGCGGTGAAGGGATCGTTGCAGAGTTTACTGGACCAGGCGAACTATTGATTCAGACGCGAAACCTCGCTGCACTCGCAGGTCTGCTCAAACCATTCTTCCCGGCTCAAGGTGGCGGTGGCGGAGGCTTTAACCTCGGCGGGTAATTATCTTGTTAATTCTGTAAATCCTGACATCCTGTCACATTTAGACAGGATTACAGGATTAACAAGATGTATCGATATGCCTACAGAATCTAAGAAATCTCTCAGCATTCTCGGCGTGCCGCTGGGCTATGGCGCGAGTATGGCTGGCGTTGATATCGGTCCGGCCGCATTGCGTGTCGCACGTCTCAATCAACGTATCGCACGCCTCGGCTACTCAGTTCACGATCTGGGCGACATGCGACTTGAACGCCCACAGACGTTCCCGGAACCTGACGAAAAGCTCAAATTTGTTCGCGAGATCAGCAACGCCTGCGAACAATTGGCAGCAGAAGTCGAAGCGATCCTCAACTCCGAGCAACTGCCGCTAATCCTCGGCGGCGATCACTCGATCGCGATCGGTTCTTTTGCCGGTGTCGCGTCGTACTACAAGAAAAAACAACAGACACTCGGCCTGATCTGGTTTGACGCACATGCCGACATGAACACGCCCGAATCCACTCCGTCCGGCAACATTCATGGAATGCCTCTCGCGGCGCTGCTTGGCCTCGGAACTCCGGAACTCACAAACGTCGCCGGCTTTGCACCAAAGCTCGATCCGAAATTGTGCGCGCATGTTGGCGCGCGCGACATCGATCCCGGCGAACGCGATTTGATCAAGCAACTCGGAATGCGTTTCTTTACGATGAGAGAAATCGACGAGCGTGGGATGAAAGCGTGCATGGACGACGCGATCGAGATTGCTTCAGGCGGCACGGCGGGTTATGCCGTTACATTCGACGTCGATGTACTCGATCCCGGCGACGCGCCTGGATCGGGCACGCTCGTTCGCGGAGGGCTGACGTATCGCGAAGCGCATCTCGGGATGGAAAAGATCGCTGAAGCGGGCGGCATGCGTTCACTTGAAATCGTCGAGATCAATACCGCGCTCGATGTGAACAACAAAACTGCCGAGCTGGGTGTGGAACTGATTTTGTCGGCGTTAGGTAAGACAATTCTGTAAAGGCTGGTGAACTGGAAGAGTGCCTAAAAAGCTTCGGGTCGGAGTGATATTCGGCGGTCGATCAGGTGAGCACGAAGTCTCGGTACGATCAGCACAAGCAATCGTTGAAGCTATCGATCGAAAAAAGTTTGATGTCGTGCCGATCGCGATCACGAAGGAAGGGAAGTGGCTCGCGCCTGCCCACTCTGCTCAGCTTCTACCTGCCGCTGTACACTCGTTATTACCCTCCAAGACTCATGAAGCAACTGCGGACGTCGCACTCTTAGGCGATCCGTCTCATAAAGGTCTGCTTACACTCGAAGGCGACGCGCAGTCGCTGTCGGGCGAGAAGCTCGATGTTGTGTTTCCCGCATTGCATGGACCATTTGGTGAAGACGGCACACTTCAAGGATTACTTGAAATGGCTGACGTGCCTTACGTGGGTTGCGGCGTGCTCGCTTCATCGTGCGGCATGGATAAAGTGACGATGAAGTCACTCTTCGTTCAAGCTGGTCTGCCGATCTGCAAGCACCTATGGTTTTTGAGATCTCAGTGGCGTAAGGATCCGGCTAAAGTAATACGTAAGGTGACCAGTGAGATTGGTCTGCCGTGTTTTGTGAAGCCGGCGAACCTCGGGTCATCAGTTGGTGTATCGCGTGCGAAGGATAAGAAGTCGTTGAGCGATGCGATCGATCTTGCGGCTGAATACGATCGGAAGATCATCGTGGAAGAAGAGCTCGTCGCGCGTGAGATTGAGTGCGCGGTGCTCGGGAATGATGAGCCGAAAGCGAGTTTGCCGGGTGAGTATGTTGTGTACGAAGAGTCGGCGCGATTCCTGGACTACACTGAGAAATATACAAACACAGGGCGGGTGAGTTTTGTTGTGCCGGCGCCGCTGTCAAAATCGATGACGACGAAGATTCAGCGCATGGCGATACGTGCTTTTCAGTCGATTGATGGTGCGGGACTGGCGCGTGTTGATTTCTTTCTGACGCGTAACGGTGGGGAATTGGTTATCAACGAATTGAATACGATGCCGGGACTAACTGAGGTGTCGGGTTATCCGAAGATGTGGGAAGCGTCCGGTCTGCCGTTTCCAAAACTGCTTGAGGTCCTTATCGAGCTCGCGTTTGAACGTCACCTGGAAAAATCGTTTACTAAAACTTCGAGGTAAAGTTAGACAGGATTAACAAGATGTCAATCCTGAAACATCTTGTTAATCCTGTCCCTCATCTGGTCAGTTACTTCGGCCCGCGATAACCTTTGCGCGTTCTCACATCCACTTCTTCACGTTTAACTTTAACTTCAAGCTGGCGCCACTTCCCATCACGCTTCTTATTCAACGGGTGGTAAGAGATCGTGTACTGGTGCCCGAGTTCATCCGCAATCCCCGTAAACGCGTCGCGCAATGCTGGTCCACCTGGAGTCGCGATAAATCGTCCGCCAGTCTTTTCCGCAAATGACTTCAACGACGTCGCGCTCGGCCTGTTCCCGGAACCCGCTACTTCCAAACTCGACATATCAACCGCGAAGATGCTCGCGCCGACAGCAAGCGCACTCTCAACCGCTTTGTCACTTGTCGCTTTGCTGAACGTGTCCATTCCATCCGACAAAACGATAATCGCCTTGCGTACCTCAGGTCGTTCAGCCAGCGTTTTTGACGCCTCAACGATCGCATCGTTAAGCGTCGTCATTCCTTTCGCACGAATCGCATACGCAATCGGCGCGAGATCTCTGCCACCCGAGAACTCCTGCACTCGCTCTACTTTTGAATCGAATCGGTAGACGGCCGCGACATCTTCAGGCCTTAAGCCATCGAGAAACCTGATCGCAGCAGAGCGTGCTAACGAGAAGCGCGCTTCCATACTTCCGGAACTATCGAGCAGCACCACCGCTGCATACGGTGATTCCTGAACTGAAAAACCCGCCATGCTTTCCGGCTTCACCTCAACACCGTCTTCAAAAATCTTGAAGTCAGACGCCTTCAATCCTTTTACATACTGGCCGGCTTTGTCGGTGACTGTGACGTTGAGTATGACGAGATCAGTGTTGGTGCGAATCACGTCGTCGTCCTGTGCCACGACTACGACGACGTTAGCGAGCACGAGCGCGACGAGGAAGAGAATTGTCCTGAACATGATTATTGTTGCGGCGGGCGACCAAATGTTCGAGCTAGTTTTATTAGTTCAAGTAAAATATTAGCGCTGGTGATCACTGATGCTGACACGACTTGTCTCGGGGTGTCCTGAACTTCCTTAGATAACGCTTCTGTCTTTTCGCCAATCTGGCAGGCAGCAGCCGGTAGATCTGTAGGTGGATTTACAAGGGTCAATTCTTCTGACTCACCACCAGCTTCACCACGCACTTTTTTCGTGAGCTTCTCGAGTCGATCGATCTTCTTCAGACTGTCGCGATCGAGATTAGACTTACCTTGAAGACTCTCTTTAAGTTCTTTTCCTATCTGCTGGATTTCCTTCGCGCGATCGAGATTTTCCTGATGTTCCTTCTCGGCCATCTTGATCATGCGCTTC
>DATEIS010000562.1:0-11204 GCA_035278765.1 Pyrinomonadaceae bacterium
TACTGGAGAGTACGTTCGAATTTATCCCTTGCCGGAATGGGAATCGGTCGAACAAAGGCTCTCGTTGTTGCCTTCAATGGATCCGGCGCGAAGAAAGTTCCTTGACAGAACCAATTACTACGGTCAGCAAGCCTCGATCGATGGGCAAGGCCGCCTTCTGATTCATCCGTTACTCCGCAAGAGTGCGGAAGTTTTGGGAGACGTGGCGGTTTTGGGCTACCTGACCTATTTGGAAGTTTGGGAGCTGGACAAGTTCAAAGCTCGCATGCTCGCCGATCCGTACACGGAAGAAGACGAGGCTTCGATCGCGAGACTTGGTATTTAGTGCTTTGTACTTGGTACTTTGTGCTTTGTGAAACGCAAGTCGAAAAACAAAGTACAAAGGACAAAACGCAAAGCTCAAAAGTTCTTTGAACGAGATCACGGGGCGGTGGTGTTGGCTGCGCCATTGGGGGGCATTGGCGCGCCCCATCGCCCCGTGCTGCTTGAAGAGACAATAAAGTTTCTCGCTCCGGAGCGAGGTGGTCTCTTTGTCGATTGCACGGTTGGTCTTGGCGGACACAGCGAAGCGATTCTGAAATCCTCGCAGAACACTCGCGTACTCGGAATGGATCTTGACCCGGCGGCGCTGGCATACACCCGACAGCGTTTAGCACCTTTCGGCGAGAGATTCCGTGCCTTTCAAGCCAACTTTCGCGCTCTCAACGCTTTGCTGCAAGAGGCGAATGAGCGCGATCCAAACGGCATTCTGGTTGATTTGGGTGTCTCTTCACTGCAGTTTGATTCACCCGAGCGTGGGTTTAGTTTTCGTTTCGACGCTCCTTTAGATATGCGGATGGACCCGACGAAGGGCGACACCGCAGCCGATCTTCTACAGCAACTTCCCGAATCGGAAATTGCCAGAATCATTTTCGAATTCGGCGAAGAACGACACTCACGACGCATCGCCCGTCGCATCGTTGAATGTCGCGAACAAGGGAAGCCGATAACGACCACCACGGAGTTAGCAGACCTTGTGCGGCAAGCTGCCGGCGGGCACAAGCGGAATCAGATTCATCCGGCGACACGCACATTCCAGGCTCTGCGTATCGCCGTTAATCACGAACTCGAAGGGCTGGGAGAGTTTGTCGAATCAGCAGTCGATCTTTTAACTCCCGAAGGCAGATTTGTCGGCATCAGTTTTCATTCGCTCGAGGATCGGATCCTCAAACGCGAACTGAAAAAACTTTCGGGTCACTGTGAATGTCCACCGCGCCTCCCGGTTTGCGCGTGTGGCGCGCGCAAGGTTGTTGAAGTGCTGACGCGACGACCCGTGGCGCCGGGTGATCGCGAAATTGACGAGAATCCAAGAGCCCGAAGCGCAAAACTGAGAGCTTGCAGAAAGCTGAACGATCATGAAGAGATTTCCTGAGCATCAACTCAACGCGAAGATTCGCCGCTCTCGCGACACCACTGCACTGTCGCGCTTGGCGCTGTTGTTGTTTTGTGGATTGGTCCTGGCCGGCGGTTTCGTCTTTGCCGCCAAGCAACACTTTGCGGCAGTCCAGTATGGTTATGAAAACGAGCACCTGCGCACTGAGCGCAAACGACTAATAGAGGAGAATCAACGACTCGCTCTCGAAAAAGAACGCGCCATAGCTCCTGACAAACTCGAACCCGCCGCTCGGCGTCTCGGGTTGAAGCCGGCGAGACCCGGACAGATTGGTAATACGGATAAACGCTGATCTGTGAAATCCGTGTAATCCGTGGCTAAATAAAAGGCGTCCTCATCACGCTACAGGGTAGGGGGAAACAAGTAGGTGATGTTGGCACGCCTCATTGCTCGTTCAAAATCCAGACCGGATGTTTCATCAGGCCGCGTACTTTTTGTCGCGGCTTTTATTGGTTTCTGGATGTTAGTGATTGCGGCTCGTCTCGTTTACCTGCAGTTCTCGCAGTACGAAGTTCTGACCAATCGCGCTCGCCAGCAACAACAAAACGCAATTGAAACAAGTCCGCTGCGTGGTGAACTCCTCGATCGACAGGAGCGCCAACTCGCCCGTAGTGTTCAGACTGTTTCTCTTTTTCTCGATCCGGATGGTCTCGACGCCGCGACATTAGATCGCAACGCTCAGCAACTCGCGAAGTCACTTAATCTGAAACAAGCAGAACTCACGAAAGAATTTCGTGACGCCGCCGCCGCAAAGAAAAGATTCATCTGGATTGCTCGACGTTTGGACGCAGACTTCGCCAACAAGATCGTCGAGTTGAATCTTCCCGGTTTACAAACGCAACTCGAACCGAAGCGCTATTACCCGAATGGCTCGCTCGCTGCGCACGTGCTCGGATATGTCGGACTCGACGGCAAGGGCCTCGGCGGTGTCGAACAGTTTTACAACGCCAAGATCTCGGGCGAGTCAGGAAAGCTGTTTGTTGAGAAAGATGCCAACGGCAAACCGTACGAGAGTTACGAGATCGCCTCGAAGGCCGGCCAGACAGTCGTGCTGACGATCGATCAGACGATTCAGTACATGGCCGAACAAGCATTACAAGCCGCAGTGCAACGTTCGCGCGCGAAGTCCGGAACTGTCATCGTCCTCGATCCGCGTAGTGGCGAGATCCTCGCACTCGCAAACGCGCCAACGTTTGATCCAAACAAAGTTTCCGAAGCCAAGCCGGAAACAAGATCGAATTGGGCACTACAAAATATTTACGAACCGGGTTCGACGTTCAAGGTTGTTGCTTTTTCCGCAGCCCTCGAGAAGAAGCTCGCGAAGGTTGACGATCACATCGACTGCCAAATGGGCGCGATCACAGTCGCCGGTCGTGTGATTCACGATCATCATCCATTCGGATCGTTGACGATTGCTGAGGCTCTCGCGAAGTCGAGCAACGTCGCCGCAATCAAGCTCGGTTTGCGAGTCGGCGATCCAACGATGTACGACTACATCAAGCGTTTCGGCTTTGGATCAAAAACAGGCATCGAGCTTCCCGGTGAGACCAACGGCATTCTGCGCAAAGTTGAACGTTGGCAGCCGTCGTCGATCGGTTCGATCGCGATCGGTCAGGAAGTCGGTGTTACACCCGTGCAGATGGTGGCAGCGTTTGGCGCGCTTGCAAACGACGGTGTCCGAATTTCTCCTCACTTGATTCGAGAAGTTCG
This sequence comes from Pyrinomonadaceae bacterium, assembly GCA_035278765.1. Lineage (GTDB taxonomy): Bacteria > Acidobacteriota > Blastocatellia > Pyrinomonadales > Pyrinomonadaceae > PSRF01. The sequence continues at coordinate 3,143 of DATEIS010000562.1, forward strand.
TGATGCGGGCGGCAACGTTGTCTATCGCGCTCAACCGGAACAGCGACGTGTGATCAGTGCCGAGACCGCGTCCGCTCTGCGCGGCATGCTCGAAGGTGTCACGCTAAATGGAACTGCGAAGCAGGCTCAACTCGATGGCTACTCAGCCGCCGGCAAGACCGGAACCGCGCAAAAGATCGATCCGAAAACGAAGACTTACTCCGCTACAAAGTTTGTCGGATCGTTTGTCGGTTTTGCGCCGGTGAGTAATCCGCAAGTCGTCATCATCGTTGTGATCGACGAGCCTGCCGGTGCATATCACGGCGGCGACGTCGCTGCGCCGATCTTTCGTGAAGTCGCCGAGCAGGTTCTGCCGGCGCTCAACGTGATGCCGGATATCGAAACGAAGTCGGCGCCGGATTTAATCGCACAGACGCCCGCCGATCCCGAACGCGCCGCAAAAGTGAAGGAAGAACAGACGCAATCTGAGGAGCAGCGGAAAGCCACAATGCCAACCGTGGATAGCAACGGGGGAAGAGGCGGTGAAGTTGTCTACGCTGTGGCGACGAAGAAGGCGATGCTAATGCCCGACTTGCGCGGGCGTAGCGTGCGAGATGTCGCCCGGACTTGCGCGCAACTCGGATTGCAAGTCGAGGCACGGGGTGAAGGACGAGTTTTGAAGCAAAATCCCTCGGCAGGAACAGAGGTGAGCACAGGGCAGCTTGTCTATGTTGATTTTGGGAGGTTGCAGTAACACCCGAATGAATACCCCGACCATAGATGAAGAAACTCTCGAAGATGACGTAAACTACGGCATTGCTGATTGCAGAAGAAGAATGCGCAGTCAGCGTTCATCCCTCCGGGCGCAACATCATCCCCCAACGAATGGCTCGAATGGTGGCGTGCATTCTGCCCCCAGTCGTGTTGGAAGCTTTGCCGAAGTTTTGGCAAACGTTTCGATGAACCAGAGCTCGCTTTCAAGACTTGTTGAATGCCTGCTCGAACCGGTTAACAACACGGCCAGGCAGGAAGAAACGATGGAGCAGGAAGAGGCCGTAATCACGTGAAGGTTGGCGAGGCAGCAGGTTTGATGGGCGCGAATGCGACAAGCATCAGCCCAGAGATATTTGACAAACAGATTAGAGATTATTCCATCGACTCGCGTTCGGTAGGCGCGGGCGAACTGTTTTTTGCGCTTTCGCAGAAAGACTACGCCCGCGCCGGTTTTAATGGCGAGTTTGTCGATGCGCATCGTTTTATCGGTGATGCGTTTGAGCGTGGTGCAATTGCCGCAGTAGCACGAGAAGATCATGTTGCCGGCAATTCGTATTTGGAGAGCGTGAAAGATCGTTTGTTGCTGGTTGACGATGCAATCGCCGCGTTGCAATTGCTCGCGCATCGCGTCTACACCGCGTGGGGAAAACCGGTAGTGGCGATCACTGGCAGTGCGGGAAAGACGACGGCGAAAGAGTTGACGGCGCACATTCTCAGTAGTGCCGGTCATCGTGTTTTGAAAAGCGAGCGGAATTACAACAATGGTTTGGGATTGCCGTTGTCGGTTTTGCGGATGGTGAGTGAAGACCGCTCACCGGATCAATTTGATCTCGCAGTGTTAGAGATGGGCATGTCATCTCCGACCCATGAGATTCAAAGGCTTTGTCAGATCACACCGCCGGATGTCGCAGTGGAATTGATGGTGGCGCCGGTTCATCTGGAGTACCTGGGTACGATTGAAAACATTGCTGCGGCGAAAGCGGAACTGATTGAGGGGCTCAAACCGGAAGGCACTGCAATTCTAAACGCCGACGACGAGCTCGTGATGAAGATGCGCGACAAGCATCGCGGTCGCACGTTGACGTTTGGTATCGACAATGTGGCCGACATCACTGCAACGGAGATTGATACAAACTCGCTCGGCAGAATCGGATTTCGTTTGCGAACGCCGTTGGGTGAAGCGCAGACGATCCTCGCGATGAGTGGTCGTCATAACTTGAGCAACGCTCTTGCAGCGTCCGCGGTCGGGACGGCGTTCTCGATCATGCCGGAAGAGATTGCGAAGGCTTTGAAGAGTGCGCAGCCGCCGAAGATGCGGGGTGAAGTACTCGACTTCGCGGCCGGTTTTACGGTGATCGACGATTCGTACAACTCGAATCCGCGTTCGTTGCTGAATATGGTGCGGACGATGGTGGAAGGTAATCAGAATCGCAGGCGAATGCTTGTTATCGCCGGCGAGATGCTCGAGCTCGGACCTGATGAGGCGTCGTTGCATAGAGACGTTGGCCGAGAGATTGCCAGTAGCGGCGTAGGCTTGCTTTGGGGAGTGCGTGGGTTGGCGAAAGAGATCGTCGCTGGAGCGAATGACGCAGGACTTACGGCGGCGAAGTTTTTCAACTCGTCGGATGAAGTTGCGGCGGAGTTGATTAAGGAAGTCAAAGAAGGCGATCTGATTTTGGTGAAGGGCTCGCGTGGCGTTGCTACCGACAAGGTGGTGAAAGCGCTGCGTGAGCAGTTTCCATTGGCCGGAGAAGACGAAGGTTAATTGTCTAAAAACGGTTTCGAATAGATGATCTACTACTTCCTTTACGAGCTTCTTTACTTCCACTTCAAGGATAAGGATTGGTATCTCGTAAAGGGTCTCAACGTTTTTCAGTACGTTACGTTTCGTACTGCGTACGCGACGATCACGGCGTTGCTGATATCGCTCTTCTTCGGCGGCAAGCTGATCGAGGCACTGAAGCAGTGGAATGTGGGCCAGCAGATTCGCGAAGAGGGCCCACAAGGCCATCAGGTCAAACGCGGCACGCCGACGATGGGCGGTGTGTTGATCGTCGGATCGGTTTTGATCTCGACGTTGCTTTGGGCGCGATTGTCTAGCGTCTTCGTTTGGACGGCCTTTGGCGCAACGCTGCTGTTCGGGTTGATCGGTTTTGTCGACGACTACTCGAAGATTGCTAAGCAGCGTAGTCTCGGGTTAACTGGGCGGCAGAAGCTGCTGGCGCAGTTGCTGGTGGCAGTCATGGTTTGGGCGGTGCTGTTTCTGTCGACAAGATTTTGGGGCGGCAACGATTACTCCTGGAATTTCAGTATTCCGTTTATCAAGGCGACTGCCAGACCGTTCGGACCGAGTTTTATTGGACCGTATTTGTACCTGGTGTTGATTGCGGTCGTGCTGCTCGGATCGTCGAACGCGGTGAATTTGACTGACGGTTTGGACGGGTTGGCGATCAGCATCACCGTGATCGCGATGGGGGCCTTGACGGGTTTCACGTATATCAGCAGTGATGCGCGTTGGGCCAATTATCTGGACATTACGCATCGGCCCGAGGCGGCTGAGTTAACTGTCTTTTGCGGCGCGATGGTCGGAGCCAGTCTCGGCTTTCTCTGGTACAACGCGCCACCCGCACAGGTGTTCATGGGTGATGTCGGCAGCCTCGCCATTGGCGGGGCGATGGGAACTGTTGCCGTGCTCACCAAACAGGAATTCATGCTGTTGATGGTGGGTGGTGTGTTTGTGATTGAGGCGGTTTCGGTGATGTTGCAGGTGAGCGTGTTCAAGATGACGAAACGCACCACTGGAACGGGACGGCGGTTATTCAAGATGACGCCGTTGCATCACCATTTCGAGATGCAGGATTGGAAAGAGTCGAAGATCGTCTTTCGATTTTTGATCCTCGCAATCTTGTTTGCGTTGTTAAGTCTCTCGACGTTGAAGCTTCGTTAACGGTTTTGTGGTTCTTACGGGCAAGAAAGTCTTGATAGTCGGTGCGGCGCGGAGTGGGATCGCAGCCGCGAAGTTTCTGTTGGCCCAGGGCGCGGTTGTGGCGCTGACCGATCAGAAGCCGCTTGAGAAGTGGACGCCGGAGGCGTTGGCACTGAAAGATTCCGGCGTCGGTTTGTTACCTGGTGAACCGCCGAGCTGGTTACTCGATCAACTCGACCTGGTGGTTGTTAGTCCAGGAGTTCCGGCGACCATCATTCCGATTCGTTACGCCGAGCGAGCCGGCGCGGAAGTGATCGGTGAAGTAGAGCTTGCATATCGATATTTGAAAGGTCGCATCGTTGCAATCACGGGCAGCAACGGTAAGACAACGACCACTTCGCTCATCGGCGAACTTCTGCGTGATGCGGGATTGGTGGTCCAAGTCGGTGGCAACATCGGCAAGGCACTGATTTCGATGATCGAGACTTCGCGTGACGACGGTTGGACGGTCGCCGAGCTTTCCAGCTTTCAGCTGGAGACGGTCAAGGACTTTCATGCGGCGATTGCGATAGTGCTCAATGTGACGCCGAATCACATGGACCGTTACGAAACGTTCAATGATTACGCTGCCGCGAAGCACCGCATCTTCATGAACCAGACTCCTGAAGATACGGCCGTGCTCAACGCAGACGATCCGACAGTTTCATCGTGGGCCAACGGCCTGCGAGCGAGAGTGTTGCACTTCAGCGTCAGGAAAGAAGTCGACAACGGCGTGTTTTTGCGGGGACGTGAGCTGTTATTTCGCGGGCTGGAAGGTGAGCGGGTGTTGCTCAATGTTGATGAGATGAAGTTGCGCGGGCTGCACAACGTCGAGAACGTTGCGGCAGCTTTTGCGGCTGGTATTGCAGCGGGCGCGGGAATCGAGTCGATGCGTGAGACCGCGAAGCGATTTGATCCGGTCGAGCATCGGCTCGAGTTTGTTGCTGAAGTAGCAGGCGTGAAGTTTTACAACGACTCGAAGGCCACCAGCGTCGATGCCACGTTAAAAGCACTCGAAGCATTCGCGCAGGAACCGGGGAAGGTGGTGCTGATTCTCGGTGGACGCGGAAAGAAGGCGCCGTACGCACCACTCGAAACACTGGTTCGAACGAAAGTGCGAAAGCTCGTGCTCATCGGTGAAGATGCTGAGACGATCGCGAATGAATTGGGAAGCAGTGCGCAGTTTGAGCGTGCGACAGATATGAAAGACGCGGTTATGCGTTCATTCAAGGCAGCCGAAAAAGGCGACGTGGTTCTACTCGCGCCCGCCTGCGCGAGTTTCGATATGTTCGATAGCTTCGAACATCGTGGAAAAGTATTTAAGGAAGAAGTGTTATCCACAGATTACACAGAATCTGCGTAATCTGTGGATGGATTGAGATGGCTCGGAAATTAGCTCCAGATAAATGGCTCTTCGCGGCGACCGTCGGGCTCGCGCTCTTCGGCGTCGTTATGGTCTACAGCGCGTCGGCCGTCATCGCGCAAAAGGAGAACGGCAACCAGTTTCACTACGTGCTGAAGCAAGGCGTTTTTGTTTTCGTCGGTTTCATCGTGATGTTGCTCGCGATGCAGTTCAACTATCAGCAACTGAAGAACCGTCGCATCGTCTATGGTTTATTGTTGATCTGCACGATCGGTTTGGTTGCGGTATTTGGTTTTAGCGAGACAAACGGCGCGCATCGCTGGATCAAGCTCCCGGGTTTCTCTATGCAGCCGTCAGAGGTTTCGAAACTCGCGCTGATCATTTTTCTCGCGTACTTCCTCGAGAAGCGCGCCGGTGAAGAAGGAGACTTCTGGCGCACATTTGTTCCCTGCGGCGTCGTGACTGGCTGGCTCGCGGCGCTCGTCGTGATCGAGCCGGACTTCGGCACCGCAATGATGCTGGCGTTGATCTTTACAGTCGTTATTTACACCGCCGGCGCGCGTTTGCTGCACCTCGGAATGGCGGCGGCGCCCGCGCTCGTCGTCGCAGCGGGTTTATTGATCTTTGTACCGTGGCGATTGAAACGCCTGATCACATTTCTCGATCCGTGGGCCGATCAGCAAGGCTCGGGATTCCAGGTGGTCCAATCTCTGATCGCGATCGGATCCGGTGGAACGAATGGTCTTGGTTTCGCGCAGGGCAAACAGAAGATGCTGTTTCTTCCGTTCGCGCACTCGGATTTCATCTTTGCTGTCGTGGGCGAAGAACTCGGCCTCGTTGGCGCTCTCGCCGTCGTGGCAGTGTTTGCGCTTTTTCTCTGGCGCGGGGTGCGCACGGCATTGCTGGCGCCGGATCGTTTTGGAATGCTGCTGAGTCTTGGGATTGTTACGAGCATCGTTGCCCAGGCGCTCTTTAATATTAGTGTGGTGCTCTCCCTCGTGCCGACAAAGGGAATTCCGCTGCCGTTCATTTCGTACGGCGGTTCGTCGCTCGTGCCAACGCTTGCGGCAGTCGGAATTCTGCTCAACGTATCGCAACACGCGAGCGGGTCACTCGATGTGGGATTGTTAGAAAAGGCGACAACCAAGCTTCGCGAGCGAAAGAATCTGGACGTGGCGGCGCCAATTCGCGTGGGCGTCACACGCTATTGATCATTGAAATGCGCGTCTTGATCGCAGCCGGTGGTACTGGCGGACACATTTATCCGGGCATCGCAGTCGCGCAGGAGATCATGCGACGCGATGCGAATTCGAAAGTGCAATTCGTCGGTACTGCACGCGGACTCGAGACGCGTCTCGTTCCGCAAGCCGGCTTTGAATTATCGCTCATTGAAAGTGCGGGATTAAAAAACGTGAGTCTCGGCGCGCGAATAAAAGGAGTCGCGATACTGCCGAAGAGTTTTTTCTCGGCGCGCAGGTTGATGCGAGCGTTTCAGCCGGACGTGGTGGTAGGCGCCGGTGGTTATGTTTCAGGTCCGGTTGTCTTGACCGCGGCGTTAACGCGTCGTCCGACTCTGGTGATGGAGTCGAATGCATTACCGGGTTGGACCAATCGCAGGCTCGCGAGATTTGTTGATCGCGCGGCAGTTTCGTTCGAACAGGCATTGCCTTACTTTCGCGGGAAAGCGAAAGTGACCGGCAACCCGGTGCGACGTGAGTTTTTTGAAATACCACCGAAGCGACGCGAGCCGGGAAAATTTTCGTTGCTTGTATTTGGTGGTTCACAGGGCGCACGCGCGATCAATGAAGCGATGGTCGCTGCCTTGCCGAAGCTGAAATCAATTCCGGTCGAGCTCCGGATCAAACATCAGACCGGCCCGGCGGATTTTGAGAAAGTGAACGCGGCATACGTTGCCGCAGGTTGGAGCGAACGCGGAGACGTTCGCAGTTACATTGACAACATGATGGCGGATTTCGCGGAGGCTGATCTCGTGCTCTGCCGGGCAGGCGCGACGACAACCGCGGAACTAATCGCCGCAGGTAAAGCGTCGATCATGGTCCCATTTCCGTTTGCCGCCGATGATCACCAGCGCAAGAACGCGGAGGCATTAGAAGCCGCCGGGGCAGCGCGAATGATCTTGCAACAGGATTTAAGTGGCGATCGGCTGGCGAGCGAAATCGAGAAACTCGTAAACGCGCCGGATGATCTGAATCGCATGGAAGACGCGAGTAGAAAACTGGCACACGGCGACGCCGCGGCAGCAGCGGTCGACATGATCGAAGAACTAAGCACTAAGTTCAAATAACAATGTTCAGAAGAATTCAGCACGTTCATTTCGTAGGCATCGGAGGGATCGGCATGTCCGGCATCGCCGAGGTGCTCGTCAATCTCGGCTTTCGCGTTTCGGGCTCCGATCTGAAGCGCTCCAATGTCACCGATCGCCTGCAGCACCTCGGTGTTGAGATCTTCGAAGGTCACGCTGCTGAAAATGTGGGCCAGCCGCACGTCGTCGTTTGTTCGACCGCAGTTCGTGACGACAATCCCGAAGTTCTCGAAGCCCACCGGCGTTCGATTCCCGTGATTCCGCGCGCCGAAATGCTGGCGGAGTTGATGCGTCTCAAGCCACACACCGTCGCCGTCGCCGGTTCGCATGGGAAGACAACTACCACGTCGATGGTCGCCACAGTGTTGGGCCATGCAGGGCTGGATCCCACGATGGTTGTCGGCGGCGTCGTCGGTGCATACGGTTCAAATGCTCATTTAGGCACCAGCGATCTGATGGTTGTTGAAGCCGATGAAAGCGACCGCTCGTTTTTAATGTTGACGCCGACAATCGCGGTCGTCACCAACATCGATCGCGAGCACATGGACTACTACCACGACATGGACGACGTGCGTGCGTGCTTCGCGAGTTTCGTGAACAAAGTGCCGTTCTACGGCTCGTCGGTTTTGTGTCTCGACGATCCAAACGTACAGGCGAT
>DATEIS010000563.1:0-2878 GCA_035278765.1 Pyrinomonadaceae bacterium
AATTTCACCGATGCCGGCACAGGCATCAGGTTGTGTTTCCGTTCCGGTTGCGGTTCCTGCGCGGTTACGACGCCGGCGCAAACTACGATTAGTAACAGCGCAAAGTATCTATTGGTTTTCATGCAGTTATTTAAGTGTGAATTTCTGCGTTAGGGTGCCGATCCGAACTTCGAATTCGCCTGGTTCAAGGACCGGTTTGTTGTTGGAGCCGATGAAGGACAGATCTTCACGGCGCAGTTTGAAGGTCAGTGTTTTACTCTGACCCGGATCGAGACTGATCTTCGCGAATCGTCGCAAACGTTTTCCTGGCGGAGATATCGAGGCGACGAGATCGCTCACGTAAACGAGGACGGCTTCTTTGCCGGCGCGACTGCCCGTGTTTTTTACCGTCACACTGGCGGACAGTTCTTCGTTCGCGGAAATCGTTTGTTTTCCGAGCTTCAGATCGCTGTAGGCGAACGTCGTATAGCTCAATCCTTCACCAAATTGAAACTGCGGATTGAAAGCCATATTGCCAAACGCAGTGTTCTCGGTTTCGAAAGGTTTGTGGTCGTAGTTGATCAGACCATTCGGCGTGCGCGGGTAAGTAAAGGGGAGCCTGCCACTCGGATTTGCATCGCCAAACAAGATATCGGCGATCGCGCGCCCTCCCTCATCGCTGGGGTTGTACGCCATCAAAATCGCACTCGCACTATCCGCGATGCGATTGATGATTCGCGGACGCCCTTCGACGAGGACCATCACCACGGGTTTTCCAGTAGCTTTGATTGCTTCGGCAAGCTTGATCTGCGGTTCGCCGATCGTCAGATCAGTGATGTTGCCGGGTGTCTCGCAATAAGAACCTTCGCCAAGCGCGAGCACGACGACATCGGCGTTCTGTGCCGCACTCACTGCCGCTGCGATGTCGACTTCCTGTTCCTGATCCGTCGGCGTACTGTTTGATGGCCCGGGAGCTCGTGTGATCTTCGTCCCCTGTACCCACTTAACATTCGCCGCCCCAACCTTCGCCTCGATCGCTTTTCGGATCGTCGGTCGATCTGGATAAAGAGACTCTTCCGAGCCTTGCCAAACCCACGTCCAACCGTTGTTCATTGAAACTAATGAATCAGATGTTGGACCAGTGACGAGAACTTTGGTGGTCTTCGAGAGCGGCAGGATGTTGTTACTGTTCTTCAGCAACGTGATCGACTCACGCGCTGCCGCAAGGCTGACGTCTCTGTATTCGGGTAGTCCAAACTTCGCTTTCAGCGAGGCATCAGGCATCGGTTTCTCAAACAATCCAAGCTCAAACTTGACACGCAGTATGCGACGCACTGCTTCGTCGATTCTTGTCTGGGGCACCGCGCCTTCTTTAACGAGTGCGACCAGGTGATCGGCGAAACTGTAATCGTTCGGCACCATGCTCATGTCGATGCCTGCCAGCACGGCGAGTCGCGTTGCTTCTTTTTCATCCGCCGCGATGCGCCAGGTCGTCACGAGCTTCTTGATGTCTTCCCAGTCAGAGACTACGAAGCCTTTGAATCCGAGTTCGGTGCGCAGAATGTCAGTCAGGATGTGACGATTGATGTGTCCGGGAACGCCGTTGATCTCGCCCGAGTTGATCATGATCGTACGCGCGCCTGCTTTCACTGCTGCGTCGAAGGTAGGCAGAAAATATTCGCGCAGATAATTTTCCGGAATCCATGCCGGCGTGCGATCTCTGCCGGTGAGCGGAAAACTGTAGCCCATGTAGTGCTTCAGGCTGGATGCGACCGCCGTGTCAGCGGATACGTCCGCTCCTTCCAGACCACGCACAAACGCAACACCCATCACTTTCGCGAGATATGGATCTTCTCCAAACGTTTCCCAGAAGCGTGGCCAGAGTGGATTGCGGCCGAGATCGAGAACGGGAGAGAAGCTCCACGGAATCGCGGCGGCTCGTGTTTCGATCGCCGTTATCTCCGCGGCGCGTTTCATCAACTCGGGATTGAACGTCGCCGCCATCCCGATCTCTTGCGGGAAGAGCGTGGCGCCGCGAACGTAGTTGGCGCCGTGAATCGAATCGATTCCATAAATCATCGGAATGCCGAGGCGCGTCTTCTTAGTAGCGGCGTTCTGGATTTCCCCGATGATTTCCCACCACTTGTCGACCGTGAGCGCCTGATCGGAAACATTCAGAATCGAGCCGACGCCGTACTTGACGATCGCTTTTTCGAGTTTGGCCGGATCGATTTTGACGTCCTGATCTCTTCCCGAGACGACCATCGCGATCGCGAGTTGGGTCATCTGTCCGACCTTCTCTTCGAGCGTCATGCGCTTCAACAGGTCTTCGATCTTCTGTGTGTTGTTTGGTTCGGGACCGGTGCGGATAGTGCGCTGAAAAAATTCGTCACTATCGAGCAGGTCGGCAGGTGTCTGGGCTTTGAGCGCGGCTACGGGTTGCAGCGCGAAACACAGTGAAAGACTGACCGCGCACAGGGCGAGTACGGATTTCTTCATCTATCTAGCTGTCCTCAGGAAGGAATTCAGGAACGGCCACATATTAACAAAAAGTGGCCACAAAAAGGCACAAAAAGCACCAAAAGAGTGCTTAAAGAAACTTCAAACACACTGGAGAAGGAATCTGCTCGTTCACGCCTGTTGGCTTGAGCTGACCTGTCCTCGGATCGATTGAAAACACGACGACATTGTCGGAGCGTTGATTAGCGACCAACAGGAAGTTGCCGGACGGATCAATCGTGAAATTGCGTGGCCAATTGCCTTCGGTTGAAACATGTTCGACGAGCGTTAGTTTGCCCGTTCGCTGATCGATTGCGAAAACGACGATACTGTTGTGGCCACGATTCGAGCCGTAGAGAAACTTGCCTGACGGAGACACGTGTACATCAGCGCAAAAGCT
>DATEIS010000564.1:0-14625 GCA_035278765.1 Pyrinomonadaceae bacterium
GGCCGGCAACATGCTCTCGCGCTGGACCGACTTTCTGACGTCTGACGGCGAAAAGCCCGATCGCAATCGCGATATGGAGTTTGTGATTGAATCGCAGACGAAGAAAGAAGATGTGGTGGCTTACTGGGAGCGCGGCTGGCAGTGCGTGTTTGATGCGCTCGAACCATTGAACCCGGAAGATCTCGGCAAGGTCGTGTTGATTCGTGGCGAGGAGCACACGATCGTGCAAGCCATTAATCGTCAACTAATGCACTACGCTTATCATATCGGCCAGATCGTTTTTCTCGCGAAGCACTACCGCTCCGCAGCCTGGAACTCGTTGAGTATTCCGCGCAATCGGTCGGCCGAGTTCAATCAGAGCATGGCAAACAAGAAATGAACGCGCAGATCCATCACGTCAATGTCACTGTGCCCAAGTCGCTCGAGGATGCGGCAAAGAATTTTTATGGCAGCGTGATGGGATTGCAGGAAGTGCCCAAGCCGGAAAGCTCTCGTGGACGCGGTGGAGCGTGGTATCAATTAGGTCCGCTGCAGCTTCATCTATCGATCGAGAATCCTTTGGGAGAGAATTGCATCAGCAAGCGACACGTTTGTTACACCGTCGCGAATCTTGCCGAAGCTGAAGAAAAATTTCGGAGCGCGGGTGTGGAAATTCTGCCCGACGATCAGCCGACACCTGGCTGGTCGCGCTTCTACGTTCGCGATCCCGGCGGAAATCGTTTAGAAATTGCACAGGCCGTTTGAGCTTAGTGCTTAGTACTTGGTACTTTGTTTTGGTGTCGCGATCCACGCAGAACAAAGTACAAAGCACAAAGCACTAATTACAAAGACAATGTTGGATAACCTCGGAAACTTAGAACGCACGCATTCATGTGGAGACCTGCGTCCCGGCGACATCGGGAAGCAGGTGGTATTGATGGGTTGGGTCGCGAAGCGTCGCGACTTTGGCGAACTCACGTTTGTCGATTTGCGCGATCGCGCCGGTATCACTCAGGTTGTTTTTAACGCTGAAGATTCGACTGAAGCTCACGCAAAAGCAAAAGAGCTGCGTGGCGAGTATGTGATCGCGGTCAAGGGGACGGTTGTCGCTCGTGCGGAAAACACTCGGAACCCGAAGTTAGCGACGGGCGATGTCGAAGTTCATGCGCGCGAGATGTTGACGCTTAACGACGCGCGGACGCCGCCGTTTCAACTCGATGCGAGTCCCGATGCGCTTGCCAGCGAAGACCTGCGTCTCAAGTATCGTTATCTTGATCTGCGACGACCTCAGTTGCAGGCAAATATGTTTCTGCGTCATCGCGTCCTTAACGAAATCCGGCGTTACATGACCGAGCAGGGATTTAACGAGATCGAGACGCCGATCCTGATCAAATCCACGCCGGAAGGCGCACGCGATTACGTTGTTCCTTCACGTATTTTCCCAGGAAAGTTTTTTGCGCTGCCACAGTCACCACAGCTCTTCAAACAGTTGTGCATGATCGGAGGTCTGGATAAGTACTTCCAAATCGCACACTGTTTTCGCGACGAGGATCTGCGCGCCGATCGCCAACCTGAGTTTACACAGCTCGACGTCGAGATGAGCTTTGCGACACTCGATCAGGTGTACACGTTGATCGAAGGTCTCTTTGCGTCTGTTTTCAAACTCATCAACGTCGAATTGAAAACGCCGTTTCCGCGCTTCACGTTTACTGAAGTGATGAGTCGATTTGGTTCGGATAAGCCCGACCTGCGGATCAACGGACTCGAGTTGCAGGATCTCGCGCCGGCTCTCGAAGGCACTGAGTTTCCGCCTTTCGCCTCTGCATTGTCATCCGGCGGGCAAGTTAAAGGACTTGTCGTTCCCGGTGATGCGACGCTTTCACGCAAGGTGCTCGATGATTTGCAGGAATTTGCGAAGCGTTATGGCGCAGGCGCACTCGCGTGGATCAAATTGGGTGATGAGGTTTCATCGTCGCTGCTCAAAGCGCTGGGCGCTGAAGTCGTCACGCAGATTGCAGAGGTTGCAGGCGCGAAAAAGGGCGACGCGGTTCTGATCGTTTCCGGTAAACCAAAAGTAGTTGCTGCAAGTCTAGGTGCGTTGCGAAACGAGGTTGCGAAACGCGAGAACCTGATTCCGGCGAGCGTCTATGCGCCGCTCTGGGTGACTGACTTCCCGATGTTCGAGTTTCACGAAGAGGACGGTCGCTACTATTCAATGCACCATCCCTTCACTTCTCCGGTCGACGAAGATCTCGAACTGCTACAACGCGCGGTCGAAAATGGCGAAACGAACTTGTTAGGCCAGATTCGCACCAAAGCTTACGATCCGGTCATCAACGGCGTCGAGATGGCGAGTGGCTCGATTCGTATTCATCGCCGCGACGTGCAACGTCTCGTCTTCAAAGCGTTGGGAATGTCGACTGAAGAAGCTCGCGAGAGGTTTGGGTTCTTTCTCGACGCGCTCGAATACGGCACACCGCCTCACGGTGGCATCGCGCCCGGCATCGATCGACTGATGATGGTGCTGGCCGGTACCGACAACATGCGCGATGTGATCGCGTTTCCGAAAACTGCGTCAGCAGCAGACTTAATGATCGATGCGCCAGGTGGAGTCGATCCAAAACAGTTACAAGAGTTGCACCTAAGAGTCGTCGAAGATTGACCACACCGCTGATTCAACTCCGTCGTGAACATGTGGACGCCATGATCGCCCACGCTCGCGAAACGGCACCGGAGGAATGTTGCGGCTTGATCGGCGGAATTTCGGAAACCAAAGCGGTCACTCTCTATCGCCTTCGCAACGTCACTCCAAATCCCGAATCAGGTTACGAAGCAGCACCCGAAGATCTGTTCGCAGCGCAACGGCAGATGCGCGAACGCGGCGAGGATCTCCTCGCGATCTATCACTCCCATCCACGCGCAACCGATCCTAGTCCATCCGAAACAGACGTACGGCTTGCCTATTATCCATCGGCTAAATATCTGATTATCGGTCTCGGTGGCGTTAATGCTGTGATAAAGGCTTTTTTGATTTCTGAGCGAGAGCAGCGGTGGCAGCAGGTTGAGTATGAGATTGCAGACTAGTAAGATTAATGGCAAAGGCAAAAAAGCACAAGAATTGACATAAACAAAGCCTCTACATTAATCGTTGATTAGCTTGTGCCGTTAGCGGAGATGGAGAAAAAGAACAAATACGATACTAACCCGCTTGATCCGGATGTTGAGCGGAAGGCCGAGGAAGTTTGGGGTGAGCTAGGTGGATCGGCGCCGACGCAGCAAGTCGGTGGCGCGACTCGCGAAGTAGGGGATTCGCCTAACGAAAACGCGCGACGGAATGTCTACTCCGAAGCACCCACTCGTCATTTCGACAATCCTCCGCTCGAAGCTCCGTACCCGTCAGTATTTGTTCCACCAACCTACGCTCCTCCGGCGCAGCAATATCAGGCGCGACAGAATATCTACCAGGCCCCGGGCAGCGCTGCTGCTCCGAATCCAAGATCAGTTGCAGGTATCGGAGTGCCTGAGCGTTGGGCGACGACGTTTGCCTACACTCCCGGTTACATCGGCCTCGTGATCTCGCTACTCGAACTGTTTCTAGTGCCGCGCAAAGAAGGAAAAGTTCGCTTTCACGCCTCACAAGCTTTAGCTTTACAGATCGCGATTCTGATTATTCAAACGCTTTTTGGTGTGATTAGCACCGTCACTGGCAGCTCCGTGGGTGGCACACTTTTCAAAATCGCGGCGTTTTTCTTTCTGCTTATCTCAATGCTCCGCGTTTGGAGGGGCGAACCGCATCGAATCTCGGCGCTCACGGAGCCTGCGCAGTGGCTTAACGAGCACATCGAACCTCGCAATCGGGGGTAGTCCCCGGCCATCTGGCATTTTCATTGCATTACTCACCGTTCAGGTCGGTTGGGCGCGATTTGTGCGATATTCACGGAGTGAAACCGGTCTTTGGCAGTTGTTTCTGCGTTTCGTTTTGGTGCATAACTCACGAAATGGGCTATGAAAATGCAGTATGCTGTAATCGGTGGAGGTAAGAAATCGATGTTAAAACGACAAACCTTGATTGCATGGATTGCGCTGGTCGCCATCACCGTCATGCCGTTCTCGGCACTGGCACAGACGCAAATCAAATATCACAGCAACAAATATAGTGTTCAGGACGATATCAAACTCGGGCGCCAGGCTGCGCAGGAAGCTGAAAGCCAGTTTCCATTACTGCGCGATCCAACAGTAGGAAACTATGTCGAGAATGTCGGGCGCCGTTTAGTTGCCGGTATCCCTTCTGAATTTCAGCATCCCGAATTTCAGTATTACTTCAAAGTTGTGAACGCGAGAGACATCAATGCGTTCGCGCTTCCCGGTGGTCCAATGTACGTCAACCGCGGAATGATCGAAGCCGCGCGTACTGAAGGCGAGATGGCGGGCGTGATGGCCCACGAGATCAGTCACGTCGCGTTGCGACATGGTACCGCGCAGGCAACGAAGGGACAGAAGTACAGCATACTCGGCGGCATTGCCGGAATCGCGGGAACGATTCTTGGTGGACCAGGCGTGGGCCAACTGGCCCAGGCGCCGTTTGCAGTTTACCTGTTGAAGTTCAGTCGTGAATATGAAACTGAGGCTGACATTCTGGGAGCGCGAATCATGGCCCAGGCCGGCTACGATCCTCGTGATCTCGCAAACATGTTTCGCACGATTGAAGCACAGGGTGGTGGTGGCGGTGGATTTTTAAGCGATCATCCGAGCCCGAGCGATCGTTATGCGCGTATCAACAGAGAAGCGCAGTATCTGCGTGTTGGCCCTTCAGGCAATGATTCGCGTGAATTTGCGCGTATTCAGGAACGATTGCGTGGTTATCAGCGCGCTCCATCGATGCAGGAGATTGCTCAAAGTGGACAGCGCTATCCGACTGGTGAACAAACCGGTAACTATCCGACAAACAGCAATCCGCCGAGCGGACGCGTGTCGTATCCGTCGTCGCGTTACCAGAGCTACAACATCTTCAATGGTGGTGTGCAGGTAAACGTGCCGAACAACTGGCGCCAGGTCAACGATAACAATTCAGTTTGGTTTGTGCCGGATGGAGCTGCCGGATCGGTTAATGGTCAGGCTGTTTATACACACGGTGCGAGTTTTGGTGTAGCGCAAACGAATAATCGAAACCTGCAAAGTGCAACGCAGGAGTTGATTAATAGTCTCGCGCAGGGAAATAACAACCTGCGTATGAGTGGTGGTTATCAAAGAACAACACTCTCGGGACGTACGGCGCTTTGGTCCACGCTGACCAATGTGAACGAAGCAACGGGTCGTCCGGAGAACGTGCGCGTGATCACGACGCAACTACGCAACGGGCAATTGTTCTACATGATTGCGGTGGCGCCGCAGAACGAGCGTGGTTTTGAGAATGCGTTTCAGGCGATCCTGCAGTCAGTGAGGATCAACGACTAAACAAAACCTCCACAGATTACGCAGATTTAATCTGCGTAATCTGTGGATGGCCTTTTCGCTTCCTGCCACAATTCTTCCAATTCATCAATCGACGTTTGATCAAACGGCTGTCCGCGTGTGTGCAGCGCGTTCTCGATATATTCAAACCGCTTCCTGAACTTCCGATTCGTTAGTTTCAACGCCGCTTCCGGTTCGACCTGCATGTGTCTCGCGATATTCGTCGCCGCAAACAGCAGATCACCCATCTCTTCACGCACACGCGCGTGATTCGCTTCGTCTTTGAGTGCTGAGTGGTCCTTAATGGCCGTGCGCAGTTCCTCGATTTCTTCCTGTAGCTTGTCGAAGATATCGTCGACAGACTTCCAGTCAAAACCAACGCGCGCAGCTTTAGTGGATAACTGGTGTGCTTCCATCAACGCTGGTGCTTTAGACGAGACGCCCGTGAGCAATGAAGAATTCGTGTCCTCGTTTTTGCCCGCCGCGCGTCGCTCTTCAGCCTTCATCGTTTCCCAGTTCAATAACACTGTCGCAGCATCGTCGGCGGTTACGTCGCCAAACACGTGCGGATGTCGACGCACCATCTTGTCGTGAATCGCGGTGGTGACATCATCGATTGTGAATTCGCCACGTTCTTTCGCAACCTGTGCATAGAAAACTATCTGAAACAGCAGGTCGCCGAGTTCGTCGCAGAGTTCGCGCGGACGGCCTTCACGCGCATCTTCGACGGCTTCGAACGCCTCGTATGCCTCCTCGAGAAGCATTGGGGCAAGGGTGGCATAAGTCTGTTCGCGGTCCCAGGGACAGCCGTTTGGCGAACGGAGTCGATCCATCAGAGCGATTAAATCAATAAATGTAGCAGGCATGCGCGTAGTCTAAAGTGCCCGCTAAAGAACCACAAAGGCGGCAACAAAAAAGTGCCGTTTCCGTGTTTTCGTGCCTTCGAGTCTTTGTGGTTTAATAAAGCCATGCAAGAGGACCAACCCAATTTCAAAGTTACTGATAAGCGTCTTTTCAATGCGGACGGAAGTCCACGCGATCTGCCTCCTGAAGAGAAGCCGGAGCCGAAAGTAGCCACAGCGCCGGAAGCGGCGGCAGCACCTGCTCCAGCGCCCGAAGCGACCGTGCCAGAGCCGGAAGTTCCGCCCGCCGTTACGGCCGAAGCGGCGCCGGGGGAAGAAGAGGAGTTTTCGGAAGAAGACCTCGCGGACGCGCGTGACCCGGCAAGCTTCGTCAGCTTTGTGATGTCGATCGCGTCGAATGCTGCGTCAGCATTAGGAATGATGGAGCATCCCGTGACGCACCAGCGCGAGGTTGATGTCGAACTGGGCAAGCACTGGATCGACATTCTCGGCATGATGCAGAAAAAGACGGAAGGCAATTTGACGCCACAGGAAAGGCGAATGCTCGAAGGTTTGCTGGCTGACCTCCGGATGCAATACGTGTCGCTGATTAACTCGCCTCAACAGGCGCGAAGATTTACCGGCAGCGACATTACAGGAGGAAGGTGAACTTTGTGCTTAGAGCTTTGTCTTTCGTTAATTAGAACGAAGCACAAAGCACCAAACACTAAGCTCCAAGCGCAATGAAACTCACCTTTTTAGGTACGGGAACTTCGACCGGAGTGCCGTCAATCGGTTGTGAATGTGAGACCTGCATTTCAGACGATCCTCGCGACAAACGTCTGAGAGTTTCAGTCATCATTGAAGAAGCGGGACGAACAGTCCTGGTAGATACGTCTGCGGACTTTCGCCAGCAGGCTTTGCGCTTCGGTTTAAAACATCTCGATGCTGTTCTGATCACTCACTGTCACGCCGATCACATTTTTGGTCTTGATGACATCAGGCCGTTGAACTTTCGTTTCGGTGCGCTCGGTGTTTACGCCAACGAACGCGCCTGGGTAGATATCAAACGCATCTTCAAATACATCTTTGAGCCGTCGCATTTTGGTGGAGGCTTACCGGAGGTAATTCCAAATGTCGTTACGCCCGGTGCGAGTTTCTGTATCGGGAAAGAGTTGCAGATCACGCCGCTGGAAGTAATACACGGTCGTTTGCCGGTGATGGCCTATCGCTTCAACGATTTTGCTTACCTGACGGATCTCAGTGAGATTCCGCCTGCGACAGTCGAAGCTCTCCAGGGGTTAGACGTGCTCGTTCTTGACTGCCTGCGTTTTAGAGAACATCCGACGCACCTGTGGGTTGATAAAGCGCTCGCGTACGTCGATCAGTTGAAGCCGCGCAGAACTTTCTTTACTCATATCGCCCACGACATCAAGCATGCTCGCGACTCCGCCAAACTGCCGGCGGGAGTCGAGTTTGCTTACGATGGATTGGTAATCCAGTAATTGGCAAATACAGAAAATGCGTCTCTTTCACGGAACCGACAACGCCGAGATTCAACGACCGACCGTGCTCACGCTCGGCGTGTTTGATGGTCTGCACCTCGGGCATCAGTTGATCATGCGCACTGTGGTTGAGCGTGCGCGTGCAGCAGGCTCGGTGCCGACTGTCATCACGTTCGATCCGCATCCCCGAGCTGTGTTGCATCCCGAATCGGCGCCGCCGTTGCTACAGACTTTCGATCAGAAAATCGAAGCGTTTGGCGTTCTGGGGATCGAGCAGACAATCGTGGTGCGTTTCACCAAAGAATTTTCATCAATTCGCGCCGCGGATTTCCTCAGCGATGTGGTTGTCGATCGGTTACACGCGAAAGAGGTCTATCTTGGAAAGGGTTTCGCGTTTGGCCATGATCGCGAGGGAAATATCGACTTGCTCAAACGCGTTGGCGCTGGACTTGGCTTTGTTGCGGGTGAAGTGCCGGAGGTCAAACTGCGTGGCGCGCGAGTGAGTTCGAGCAAGATTCGTCAACTGCTCGCGTCCGGGCAAGTAAACCTTGCGCGACGCATGTTGGGTCGTCCTTATGGCGTGGAAGGCCGTGTTGAACGTGGCGCGGAAAGAGGCCATAAACTGGGCTTTCCGACAGCCAACCTCCACCCACACAACCGCGTCATACCCCGGAATGGCGTGTACGTGACGGGTACATTGATTGATGGCCAATGGCGTCGCAGCGTGACAAATGTGGGGCTAAGACCGACGTTTGCGGATGCGGTGGAACCTTCGGTCGAGACCTACGTAATGAACTGGGACGGCGACCTTTACGGTGATGTAGTGCGTGTTCGTTTCCTGTACCGTTTGCGAGACGAACGGAAGTTTAATTCGATTGATGAGTTGAAAAGACAGATAACGAGGGACGTGGAGCGAGCGAACAGTTATTTCGAGCGAGCGGGCACGAAGCACATGCTCTCAGTAATATAGCGTTTATAAAATGACTTCAAATCAGGCATTAGTAAAAAGAACTAATACGAATGGCAACGGAAATGGTCTGGCAGTCGTGCCGGCGCCTAAGCCGACGGCGCAGGTGCGACCTTTAACGGAAGAGCTGGTTGACGAGATTCTGAAAGGAAGAGACTTCCGTGGCTGGCTGCGCGCCGCGAAAGTTGCACGCATACTCGGTCTCTTCTCGCTTTACCTCTTTCTCGATACTTACGACGTAAGAGCGGATTTCAATCGCCGGGCGGTGGCACGACTGCGCGATCTCGCGCGTGATAAAGGCCGGCGTGCGCGTCTCAAAGCGTGGTTCAAAGAACAAGTCTACGTAGCTTTTGATCGCTTTATCCGCGTGCTGCGTTACCTCGTGTTTCGCGGTGCAGAAGGTTCTGCGAGAAAACAGGCACGACTCCAAAAGCAGGCTGCTTGGTTACGAGAGTCGCTGATCGAACTTGGTCCAACTTTCATCAAGATCGGTCAGGCACTCGGCACGCGTGCGGATCTGTTGCCGTTGGAGTATGTGAAAGAGCTGGCGACACTGCAGGACCGGGTACCGCAGTTCTCAACCGCGGAAGCGTTCGCGATCATCGAGTCGGAGCTTGGTCGTGGTCTTCGCGAGAGCTACGTTGAGATTGATAGCGAACCGATCGCGGCTGCGTCTCTAGGACAGGTCTACCGGGCGCGACTCCACACGGGTCAGGAGGTTGCCGTTAAGGTACAACGTCCGAATCTCGAGTCAACCATCTCTTTCGACGTCGCGATTCTCTTTCGTCTCGTCAAGCTGACCAATCGTTTCTTTCCGAAAGCGAATGAGAACGCTGATTGGGAAGGAATGCTGCACGAGTTTCACTCGACCATCTTTGAGGAGATGGATTATGTGAAAGAGGGACGCAACGCCGACAGGTTTCGTTACAACTTTCGCACGTGGCGCGCGGTTCGGGTTCCAAAGATCTACTGGTCACACACGAATACGCGAGTGCTCACGCTCGATTTCATTCGCGGCACCAAGGTGGTTGATCTCGACGGCTTGCGAGCGCAGCGAATCTCACCCGTTAAAGTCAATCGTCTCTTGATTCGCTGTTATCTCAAGCAACTGCTTGAAGACGGTTTCTTTCATGCGGATCCGCATCCGGGAAATCTGCTCGTGATGGACAGCGGACATCTGGCGTTCTTCGATTTCGGTATGGTTGGACGGATCGATCCGAAGTTGCAGACGCAGATGATCGATGCGTTCTTCCACGTCGTCAGTCGTGACGTTAAGGGTTTGGGTCAGGACATCATCGATCTGAACTTTTTGAAACCGGGAGTCGATCCGGAAACGGTGCGACCGGTGGTGGAGAGTCTCTTCACGCACTATCTGAATCTCAAGCTCGGGGAAGTGAACTTCAAGGAGCTGACTTACGATCTCGCCGAAGTGATCTACGAGTATCCGTTCCGTCTGCCGTCAAACTTTACTTATGTCATGCGCGCGCTGATGACCCTCGAAGGCATTGGCGTAGTGACTGATCCCGGCTTTAGTTTCTTCGAAACGGCGAAACCGTTTGCGAAGGAGTTTATGCTGCGGCGTGAAGGACGTTTGTTCCGCAAGATGATCTTCGACAAGTTAACCGGCCGCGAGAATGGCGACGGACGTATTGCGTGGTCACGGGTTTGGAAACTGACGAAGATGGCCGCGCAGATGTATTTCGAGAAGTGAAGTTATCTGTGGCCTATTTTCCGAGTTGGGCTGCTACTACCAGACTGACTCCAGCCACAAAGAGAATCAAAGCAATCAATCCGATTGATCGTTCCATGGTCCCTCCTTGTTGTCGTCGAAGTGCGGACGAGGATGTTGCGTGGAGAAATTACCTCACTTCAGGCAAACTGCGGGTTGTGATTCTTTGTCTTTTCTGTGGAGATGAAAAAAGGGGTGGCCACGGAGTGCCACCCCTACAAAGATCCAAGTGGATTGAGCTTACCTGGTCGGTGCTTTTTCTCCGTTAGGGCCGGGGATGTTTAGCCGGTCGCGAAAAAGATTCATTAGTAGCAATGTGCCGATGCCACCGCCACCCTCGGCGCCGGTACCGCTCGCCATAACATCGGGCGTGATCCGGACGCCTTTCTCGCCGATGACCTTCAAGGTTTCAACAAGCGCGACACCTTGCGCCCCAAGCGCGTTTACCTGCTCTCGATAAGCAACGCCCTGAGCTTCACCCATCAGACGAACTTTCTCAGCTTCGGCGCGACCCGTCTGCTGGATGTAGTGGGCCTCGCCCTCGCCTTCAGCTTTACGCTGCTCGGCGCGTTTGCTTGCGATCTCGACACCGACAGTTGCAGCAACGAGATCTTTCTGGTTGTCGGCATGCGATTTGGTCTTCTCGAGTTGAATGCGTTTCTCTTCCGCCTCGCGTTGCGCGTTGTACATGTTCTGACGCTGCTCCGCGAGAATCTTCTCGGTTTGAGTCTTCATCAACTCTTCCGGCAGATGAATGTGGCAGATGAGCACGTTCACCACGTCGACGTGGTATTTGAGCAAGTGCGCCCGCACGCGAGCTTCCGCGCGTTCCTGCTCTTCGTGTCGATTTTGCAGGTACGCCATCGCCGACGATTCCGACGCCTGGTTACGGAAGATCGAGTCGATGAGCGGATGCATCACGTTTTGAATCAAGCGTTCGATGCCGCCAATCTTCGCGACCATGAACGGCGCGTCTTCGGGCTTCACACGAAATACGACACGCACCTCCAGCTGCATCGTGAAACCGTCTTTGGAAATCACTTCAAACGGATTGAACGTGTTGGCAACTTCACCCGCGGTCCATTCCACAGTCTGGTTAGTTGTGGGAATTACGATGGGGCTGATAGCGAGCGTGTTCACGTAATAACGTCCTGGTCCAACGACTGCTTCCTGAATACCACGATAACCTTCAGGTACGACGTACGCTTCGTGTGCGCCTTCGTCAAGACGTCGGTCGGCCGGGTCGCCGGTCATCAAATCAGCCTTGATCTGTTCGACAGTGCGAGTATCGTCCATCACGTCGAGGCGTTCGGCTGATTCTTCAACCTGCTCTTTCTCCTCCCGTTCCATTCGTTCCCGCACTTTCGCAGCCATCTCACGTCTGACTTCTTCTGAAGGATCCTTGCCGACGTTCGAGACGACTACTGCGACCTCACCGGGTCTAATCTCCTTCGCTGTCTCCGGAATGACTTTGAACAGCAACGGATTTATGTAGTAGGTGCCGGGGAGCAGAATGTCTTTTTGTGGTCCACGCTGGCCACCCTTGCCGATGAATTCATGTCCATCCTGAAAATTGTCGTGACCAGCGAACGACTCCGCAACGTAGTCGCGTGGATTCAGGGGAGCGCCATCCAAAGCCTCAACGAGTCCGATTTGATTCTCGTTAATCACAGTCGCGTCGAACAGGCGGATATTAAAGAGACCCGGCTTTGCTTCATTGGAACCTTCAAGCGCTCCTGATTGCGTCAGGATGCGATAGACGCCAGGCGTAAGAATGTCGACCTGTGGTCCTTTTTGTCCCCCTGAAGCGATAAACTGTTCCGCATCCTGGAAATTCGTATGGTCTGAAATTGCTTTACCAAGCAATCGACCTGCATCAAGTGGGCCGCCGTCAGCGGCAGTGATCACGCCAACCTTGCCTTGCGGGACGAGCGTCGCTTTCGCAATCGAAACGCGAAACAGGTAAGGATGGATGGGCCAAAGACCCGGGGGAAGCGTTCGTAGCTGAATACCTTTAACTCCGCCACGTTTTATGAACGCGATCGGATCCTGGAAGTTGTTATGAGCATTTTGCGCGCGGTCCGGTGCGAAGATGCGGCCCGGAGGCATTGGCTCGCCGTCAACAGCTTCGATAACTCCGAGCTCGTCTGCGCCCACCTCAATCAGGGGAACCTTCCGTACGACCTTTTCGAAGGGAAACTTGATCAGATGCAAGCCGGGCTTTAGCACGTCGGCTTGAATACCAACTTCTCCTTCAGTAGCTACCACTCTTCCCGGTGGCATTTTGGCACCCAGGTATCTTCGTTCTTTGATTGCGATTTCACGTGCGCCGACGTTAACGAAGATTCGGTTCACGATAATGAGGAAGACGATCAGAAGAACGAATGCTCCGATGAGCAAGGGGACTACCGTTGCGATATCAAAATTTTCCATGGCCTTTCTCTTTCAAAGTTCAACTTGGTGCAAGTTGATGGTTAGATCGGGTTATTTGTGGATTCAAGCTCGCGATTCGCGGTGGAAAGCTTCTCTTTCAGGACAAAGCCAGCGCCTGACGTGCGAGTGCGAGACGATAAAACCCAGTATTGACTATTGAAAAGCGACTGAAGATCACGCGCTGATAAGTCTGAGAGGCTACCATCTCTCCAGGACATCAATACCAGTTCAATTGCTCTGCCATAGTTCTTAGCATCGTCAGAAAGCGCTGCTGCGTGCAGCAGGTTTGCGGTCGAGTTTTTATTAGGCGACTGTTGAAAAGATCTAATTGCCTTGATCGCCTCCTGAAACGTTTCTGCGTCTACTTTCTGACCGTTGTCGGAAAGCTCCTCACTTACCGTGGGCCTAAGCTGATTAACAGTGACGTCGGAAAACAGATTCCGTGGTTCTGGAGGAGGAGGCAATTCGTTAGATTGCGATGTGTTCGCAGGTTTCTGCCAAAAGTAGATGGCGATTGCGATTAAACCGAAAACGAAAACCGAAGTAAGTAGAAGGGTGACCATCGCGGTCCGGCAAGGCTTCGGAAGTGCTGTTGGAGCGTTTGCCGAGTAATTAAGTTATACGCCTGTCCGTATAGAAAGTTCAACCACAGATTACACAGATTCTATTAAGGAATCCGTGTAATCCGTGGTTCATCTTGACGCTAAAGCATTGAACAACAATGGGTAAGTTGCGAGAGACTGGGCCCGATATTGAGGGCGGAAGCCGAACAAGATCACGCGGCCTTTGCCCATCGTGACTTCGACCAGCGCCGCCTTGCCTTTAATTAAATCGCCTCCGAGTAGCCAGCCCGAAAGCAGTGGGTCTTGATCCGCGGGATACGACGCGACCATGCGCACATTCGCCGCAGGTACACTCGAATTCGGATCGTTAGTCACTTCAAAGACAGGTGAATCTTCAGCCCACGCGATCGTCTCTTCGGGCATTCCCTTCGCCAACGGATGTGACGTGTCGAGTTTGATTCGCAGAATCGATCCGGGAACGTAGAAATCTGTCCGCGGTAAACCGGCGACGACATTGCGCAGCGGAAGTTTGAATTGTTCGATCGCAAAGTTCGAAGCACGATTCAAGAAGATCAGTGTGCCGCCGGTTTCTACGAAGTCGCGCAAGTTCTTAACACCTTCAGGACCCAGGCCGCCGGTTAATTCAGGCGGCATGGCGCCAGCTCGATAACCTTCTAGCAGAGTGCGCGCCGGCTGATCGGGAACGAGAAGAGTGTAGTACTTGATCGTCACATGTGCTGACGGTTTGTAGACACTAATGCCCGCGCGAAGTTCCTTGTCGCCGAGTTGCCCGTAAGAAATCTTATTCGAGTCGAGGATCCATTTGGTCCAACCCTCATCCTGACTGGGGACGGACGAGTGGTACAGTGCCGGCATATTCCGATCAGAGGACATGTATTTTACTTCCTCAGTTAGTCCGATTATTTCAGGATCTCGCGAGTACCGGAATGGAGCTTTAACCGGCTGGACTGTAACGCCCATCAACAGTGGTAACGTGTGCGCCGTTACATCGTAGGGCGCAATCGGATGGCCGGTCTCATCTCTTAGATTTGGATAACGCTGAACTTCGAGTAGCGACTTCGCAAAGGCTCCGTAAGGCTGGTCCAACCTTACCAGTCTCGTCCCGTCGGGAAACTCGCGGGTTCCGATCTTGAAA
>DATEIS010000565.1:0-3521 GCA_035278765.1 Pyrinomonadaceae bacterium
AATGGTGCTCGCGGATGAGATGGATGCCGACTGGAACAACGTCATAGGCGAGCTTGCGCCCGCAGAAGATGTCTACAAAGATCCGCTGTTTGGAATCCAAATAGTTGGCGGCTCGGGTTCGATCGCGCACTCGTATCAGCAATATCGAGAACTCGGCGCCAAGACGCGCGCGATGCTCGTAGCCGCGGCGGCTGATCGCTGGAAAACCACGCCGGATAAATGTCGTACGGAGGCGAGTGTGGTCCGTGGACCAAACGGCCAGTCTGCGACTTACGCTGAACTCGCGAGCGAAGCAGCACGCAAACCAGTGCCTGCTACTGTTCGCTTGAAGAATCCGTCGGAATTCCGGCTTGTTGGTAAGAAAGTTAAACGACTTGATAGTCGCCCGAAATGTGATGGCTCTTTGAAATTCGGCCTCGATCTCGATTTGCCGGGAATGAAAGTCGCGGTTGTGGCTCATCCGCCGGTCTTTGGTGGACGCGTCAAGAGAATTAGTGACGCCGAGGCACGTCGCATTGAAGGTGTGCGCGACGTTTTCGAGATTCCACTCGCGAAAGGGACGGGCGTCGCAGTCGTTGCTGACAAATACTGGCCCGCGAAACAAGCGCGCAAAGCTCTCAACATCGAATGGGATCTTTCCGGCGTGGAAGCCGCCGACAGCACTGAGTTATGGACCAGGTACAAACAGCTCGCTCAAACCCCGGGCCTTGTAGCCGCCACGCGCGGTGATCAGAGCGCACTCGACAAAGTCGCCGCGAGTAATCGGATCGTTGCCGAGTACGAATTTCCTTTTCTAGCCCACACGCCGATGGAACCTCTGAACACAACAGTCAGATTCGACGGTGACCGCGCTGAAGTCTGGGCCGGTTCACAGTTTCAAACTGTCGATCAAATGGCAGTCGCGGAAGTGCTTGGCCTGAAACCGGAGCAAGTCACTTTTCATACCGAAATGGCTGGTGGTGGTTTTGGTCGTCGCGCTGTAACCGACTCACACGTGCAACGCGAAGTGGCTCAGATCGCGAAACGTCTTAAAGGAACGCCGGTCAAGCTTGTCTGGTCACGCGAAGATGACGTGCAGGGTGGTTATTATCGACCGATGCATTTCCATCGCGTCGAGATCGCTGTTGGCGCGGATGGATTCCCGAGCGCCTGGCGTCACGTGATTGTGGGCCAATCGTTACTGATGGGCACTCCATTCGAATCGATGCTCGTGAAGAACGGCGTGGACGAGACCGCGACTGAAGGAACTGCCGACACGCACTACAACATCACGAATATGCACGTTTCAGTTCATCATCCGAAGGTGAACGTGCCTGTGCTTTGGTGGCGTTCGGTCGGACATACGCACACTGCTTTTGTAATGGAGACGTTGATCGACGAGCTCGCCGTGCGCGCTAAAATGGATCCGATCGCTTATCGACGCAAACTCCTGAAGCCCGACGCTAAGAAGCTGCTGTCCACTCTCGATCTCCTCGATAAACAGACCGTTGCATGGCGCAATCGTTTGCCAAAAGGACACGCTCTCGGAATTTCGTGTCACGAGTCTTTCGGAACTGGTGTCGCTTGTGCAGTCGACGTCTCGATCGAGAATAAGCGACCGAAGATTCACCGTGCCGTGCTGGCGGTTGACTGCGGTGTCGCCGTTAATCCACTGTCAATCGAGAGCCAGTTTCAAGCCGGAGTGGGGTTTGGTCTCACTCAGCTAATGGCTAAAGGTGCGATCACGCTGAAGAACGGAATCGTCGAACAGAAAAACTTCGACGGCTTCGTTCCGCCGTACATCGTCGACGCTCCTGTCGACGTCGATGTTCACATCGTCCCGAGCGCTGAGGCGCCGACGGGCTGCGGCGAACCGCCAGTTCCAGTCATCTCCCCGGCCGTCGTCAACGCCCTCGCGCGACTAACCGGCAAACGTTATCGGTCACTACCTCTCGTTAGCATTTGATGTTGATTTAAGGAAGAAATATGAAACTCAAAACCCGACTTGCGATCGCCGTTCTCGCCACCGTAACAACTTCCCTGCTCGGTATATTCATCACTCGATCCGTGAAGGTCTATCTACAGCAGCCCTCACCCTGGCAGGTTTTGCTTCGGTTCGAGAATCAGGATCTCGAGGGCCTCAACGAGCAATCCACCAAAGTCGTAAAACGAGCGATTGAACAACTCAGCTTCTGCCAACATTTAGGGAATAAATAGGTATCCGGCTTCAATCCGGCTTCATCCGCGGCTAATTATTCCTTCTCGCCGTTGGTGGCCGATTGCATGTGCTTATCGAAGCCGATGTAGATACGAGCATTTGCAGTTCCCGCCAATTCTCGCAACGTATCGAGCTCGCGCAATCGCAACAGCGCCGGATGTGAGGAGTATGCTTCAGCAGCCTGCGCGCGTTCACGCAAAGCAAGTATGTCGGCCTCAGTCTGAATTCGCTGGCTCTCTGCTTGAGTCTCAGCGAGGAGTCGCTGCGCCGCTGCATTTGCTTCCGCTTCGAGTCGCTGTGTTTCGAGACGCGACTGCGACTCGAGCCGCTGCGTCTCAGCCTTCGTGCGTGCTTCAACTAGTTGCACCTGACTCATTCGCTCTGCTGCGAGAACGCGATTCATGATCTCCTGCAAATTCCCTGGAAAGATGAGGTCTTTAACGTCGGCGCGCACGATCGCGACGCCGTACGTTGTCGCTGTTTCTTTAACATCCTGCAGTATCTCTTCACTCAACTTATTGCGGTTGGTCAGGATCTCTTCGAGCGTCATCGACGCAAGAGAACGTCGGGCCGCGAGTTGCACATCGCTGTAAAGTCGCTCGCTATAACTCTCCACTACGTGCAGCGCCGCTTCCGGATTTGTCACCTTGAATTGAACGATGATACTGACGCGAATGGCCACCTTGTCTGCCGTCAGAATCTCCTGGCCTTTGATCGTCAAGTCGCGCTCGCGCATGTCGACGATAGCGATTTCGATCTTCGGCAATCTCTTTCGCCACGATTCCGGTACGAGACGTTCATAGAATTTGAGACGCGGAAACTTATACCTGCCACCTTCAAGAATCCTGGTGAGGACACCGTCTTCGTACCAGAGTCCGCGGTGTGTGTCTTTGATGATGATATCTTTCTGTTTTTGCGGCCATGAGTCTTCTGCTCTGAAAGGAGTTTGGAGGCTCCGAAGCGACGCCGATTTGGAGAACGAATTTTCAGATTGGCATCCGCCGAGTCACATTCGCATTGAGTGACGGCAGAACCTGAAGGCCATTCGCTCCTGACGCTGCCGGAGCCGAACGGAGTATACAAAGCGCAGAAAAGTTAAGCCACAGATGCGCACTTGGTTTCCGACTCACAGCATACTCTTATAGTGCTCCCACTGCTGTTTCATTCTCTTCATAAACTGCTGAAAGCGAGGATGCTGGCGCAGATTATCCAGATTGCGGTCCGTCTCGAATAGACTGTAACAGGGAAATCCATCGTTGGCTGCCGATTCCAACCACTTGATTGCTTCTTCCTGCTGGTTCATTAGTGCGTATGCACAGGCGAT
>DATEIS010000566.1:0-5983 GCA_035278765.1 Pyrinomonadaceae bacterium
AACTTGTGCTCGCTTCATTCCTGTGGATTCAGAGAAGTGGTTGATTACTTCCGATTGGGTCATGCGCTTCTTGCCTGTCGCGGCTTTGGTCGCCATAGTCTGGTGTAACACCTCCAACGAGAACTAAATTGAAAGACGGACACTCATATATCACACTCAAGCCCCGTTGTCTCCTCCAAATAAGCGATTTTTCGAGGATTTTTGAGGAATTTTGGGTTTGGATGGGCCGTCAGAGCCCCGGGCCGGGACGAGCCGTGTCTCCAAGATACTCGGATTTGCCGCGTACTGTGTCAAAGCGGCTTTCGGTTAGAGCCAGTCGGATTTGCGAGGGATAACAGTCGAGAGCCTTGTTTTTGAGCTCGACTTCTTCCGGTGTAGGGACGATTTCTCGTCCCGCGGGCGTAAAGCACTGTCCGGAAGCGTATGTCGAGTAATAGCTCACCGGGGAAAACAACAACGAAACGGCCTCCCCGACTGCGTCGTGATCCTTGTGACCACCTTGAATTGCTGGGGCGTAGACGTGTGTCCACGGCTGCGAAGCGAACGGCTCGAGCCGGCGTTTTAGCTCCGCTTTCTGTTGTTCCAATACACCGTCTTTCAGTCCGAGGAAGACAACCGGCACACCCAACAGTTCACACGCTCGAATGCTTTCGTCTCGACGATCGTGAGCGCTAACACCCTCCGCAACGTGCGCATCACTATCGGTGACGACAACCACGAGCGGCCTCTCACGTATGAGTGTGTACGCGGCGAACAGGCACTCGTCGTCGTTGTGGGGAGACAACAATAGTTTCATGGGAGACCGACTCTTATTGCTTCTTAAGCCTTGTCATAATCTGCTGATACTGCGGATCGTTACGAATAGAATCAAATGCTTTAGTAGCTTCGATCAGGGCAGTATCGGAAAAGCCTTTGTCTACCGCTTTGTTCAGGAATTGCAAAGACTTCTCCTTGTCGCGGTTGGCAGCGTAAGCCGAGGCGAGGTAAAAGAACACGCCGGGTCGATCCGGATTGACTTCGGTCGCCAATTTAAAAATCCTGATCGACTCGAGGTAATTCTTTTCCGTCTGTAGAAGACTTATGCCTTGCTCGACCAGACCTACGAACAAACCATCCAGCACGCGACGAGCGACTCTGCGCTGAGTGGAGTCTTCAGCTGCTGTTGACTGCTTTCGCAAATCGCTGAGAATTTTCGGCAAGAGGTTCGCCGAATCAAAACCGTCTTCGGTTGGGTTAGCCGAAGCGCCGCCATCACGGCCGGCAAGCAAAGAATTTAGCCGGCTCTCCAACTCTCGTTGTTTTTTTATTTGCGCTTGCTCTTCGCGGATTGCGGCTTTCAATTCGCGGCTGTCGACAAGTTGTTTTACTTTCGTTTCAATCTCCGCAACGTCCCGCAGTCCTTTGAAGCTCTGGGCCAGGTCGAGATAGAGCTGATACGCTTCAAAGTATTTCTTCGATTCCTCGCGTGCTTTTGCGTCACTAATGAGCTGTTGCCAGGTTGCACTGATAAAGGCGTCATCGCGTGGCCGCTTGCCGGCTTTGATTGCATGCAACTCCATCCACTCAACTGCTGCTGTAGCCACCGCGGCGGGCGGCCATTCATGACGGCCGTCAAATGTCTGAAGACGATGACTGATGCCTGCTTGGAATAGTGGTTCTTCCAGGCTTTTAAGTTCGGCGTAGTTAAAATCATCGACTCCGGCCGCACCAAAGAAAAGAAAACTCATCCCTGATGAAGGAGCAAGATCGGTTGGAAACCCAGCGCCGGTGGCCATTACGCCTGCCAAACATTTGCACGCTACCGCGATGCGGACTGCCGCTCGTGCGCCGCCGGAAAAACCGGTCGTGTACATACGCCGATCGTCGATTGCAAAACGCTGATGCGTATCTATCTGCATCGCGTTCCACGCATTAACGGCAAGGTCCCATGGACCATTGCGTGAATTGTTCGAGCCCACCACAATCCACCCGTACTTCTCCGCCGCCTCTTTAAAACGCTCAACCGGCACGCGGCCCCGCGCACCCGGATCGAACGCGTACAGAACCGGCCACTTCCGATCGGGCGTGTAATTCGAGGGGAGATAGAGCGCGTAACTTTGCGACGAGTCCTTGAGAGTTTGAACTCTCTCAACGATCTGACCTCTTGGGATCGATTCGGTTTGTGCGCTCGCATGTGCGGTTATGTGGGCCAGCAGTACGAGCGTCACACTCAACCGCACAAATGAAGAAATAATCATCGCCGTTCAGTCACCGGGCCGAGCTTGTGTTTGGAGTATTCGGGGAGAGACTTACCAAGTCCTAACTAAAATCCGCACACGTGTCGCTACTTGAGTGCACGTTTTATATAAAGCCGTGGATAAGAATTCTCCCTGTACATGACACCGACAATTTCCCAGCCTTGAGCACCAAACTCGTTGAGCTTCTTCACTCCCTTATCGTAACCCAACGTCACGGTCGGATCATCGATCACGTCATACTGATACATAACGTTTTTTTGTTTCCCCGTTTGCGCATAACCACTCCATGCGCCAATTGATAGCAGTGCGGCAATGAGCAATGCGATGGCTAGTTTACTCTTCATTTTGTTTCTCCCCTTCTGAATTGAATCACCATTCGACACACGCGCGAGCGCAACCCCCGAAGATAGAGATGCGAATAACAACATCTGCCTGATTATATAGTCTTGGCCACAAATGAAATACGGCTGCCAGGTGATGGCAACCGTAACTTTGGCTTAGTTGGTCGGGGGCGAGAGGATTCAACCTCCGACCTCTCGGTCCAAATCACAAGTTCGGCAAGGTTTCCTTTCGGCAGGAGCTAGCCTTTGATTCCGTTCGCAAATCTACGCAACGTGCCAAGCGCACTACCCGAAAGGCTGACCTCGCGGGGCGATATGCCGCAGTCTGATCGTCTGCTTTCTACTCGGAGTAGTGACATACTATATGAAACCGCCGTACTTACTTCGATATGACTACTTTTTAGCAAAGAAATTTACAGAAACGAAAAAGCCCCTTTAGATCCGCGTATATCGCCCGAAAAAATCTGTTGATTTGCTGCAACCGTCGGGTTTAATCTCACGCCGTTTCGTTTATGGCCCTCCTCCCAAGTGCGCACATTTCTAACGTGCATACGGGCCGACAGAAATCGCCCAGAAAAGTGCCTAATTAATGTTCGTTGCGTTGCACGTCGCTTATGTCCGTTCTTGCGTTGCAATAAGCGCGGCATGAGCTTTTCTCAACCTGAAACCGATGATGCGGTCATGACTTTGGGCAAGAAACATTGTGCCAAATTCAAATCGCGCGAGCGGTTTCTTCTTCACACCGAGGAGATAGTTATGAGACGTATTACTACATTCGTAACTCTCGTAATATTGGCAATGGCGGTTTTTTCCGGCGCTATTGACAATAAGAATAAGACGCTGGCGGCAGACTATACCTGTCGTAACGGGACGACTTGTCCGGGGCAAGCGGAGTGCTCCGGCCAATACTTTAGTAAAACGGGTTGCGCAATCACGTGTTATAGGGAGACCGGCGTTCCCGGAGAGATATCTATTAATGGAAGCGCAAACTGCTCCCCACCCAGCACTGGCGGCGGCAGCGGCGGTAGCGGCGGGGGCGGGGCGCCCGGTGGCGGTGGATATGGGGGAGGATACTGCTACGACAATTGGTTCTGGGATTCTAATTGTAATCAGGATCCGTCGAATCCCTACGATCCCGACGCGCCGTGGATCAACTGAATGAATGAGTTTTCCTGGAAGCAGAGGTTTTCGCCCGACCTCTACTTCTTCGGCTGTGCAAATATTGTCACTCTCCCTCAGTCGCCTTACACATTAGGAAGTGCTAAAAATGAATTTCCTCAACTTGGGCCGATACGTTTCGCTCATCCTCATGGTGCAATTTCCGCTTGCATCATTCAGCCAAGAAAAAAGCAATACACCCAATAAGGCCGCACCGCAGGAGCAAATCGCGAGTTCGCGCCTTGATACCGTTCAATTGCTAGACTACGCTCGCCGCCTCTCGGACGACGCACGAGGGCTCAAACCGCTCGACGAAGTACCACTTCAAACTCGTCTTGCTGATACCGTCTGGCCGTTGGACCGAGCGCTTGCGGAGCGACTCCTGGCACGGAGCTTCGAATTAACAGTCGCACTCTTAAAGGCATCCTCTGATCCGGCTTCCGCTTCGAGCACCGCAGATCCACAGTCGATATTCGCTCAAATTATTTCAATCGCTTCAAAGCACGACGCAAAATTGGAAAAGACGCTAAAGGACAAGTGGCAGCAAGCTACTACATCGGTTGGCGAGAACGGCAACATTAAGTCGAAACCTGATCCCACCCAACTCTCATATCTGTTGTTATCTCAATCAGCGAACTATCTAAAGACCGATGAACAAAAAGCAAGGCAAGTGTTTCGGGAAAGCGTTTCCATTCGCGTAACACAAGATCACTACTTCTTTCTATTGAACCAGCGTAAACGTGTTCCTGAGATTACAGACACGCTGTTTGGCGATACTCTTGACGTTCTGGCTCAACGGCCTCTCTCGGACGCAAACGAGATCTTGCTGCTGTCATCGTATCTGTTCTCACCTAATGGAGGTGTCGCGTACCTTGCTATCAGCGGTTATAACACTGCGAACGTCGCCGGCAATTTGACGGCTGTTCCGAAGAATCCGGAACTCGCTAAGCGTTACCTCTCATTGTTGCTCATGAAAACGACTGCTGGCGAGTTAATACCCTCGGCTGTCGGTTACTTCGCACTCAAGAATCTCGTGCCTCAATATCAGGTTTTTGCGCCGGAGTTACTCGATGAAGTCTATGCCAAGATGGCGAATCTGCTACCCCTCGTGTCCAAGGACGATTCCGCCACGTTTACCGACGCCCACAAGGACTTCCACGCTTCTGAGGCTGAAGCGACAGCCGATTGGGAAAAGCGTATCGAAAAAGTGGACAAGCTCGAAAAGGAAGATTGGCGTGATTTTGAGTACTTCAACATTGTTTTCGGATACCTCTTGCCGAAGAAGGATTTTGCCAGAGCGGCGACACTTGTAGGTAGGATCAGTAATCAGGAGTTGAAGGAGAAAGCGGGAGATTTCGTCACTCTGAATGCGCTCCAGGTTAAACTGGAAAAGCCTGAGACTGCTTCCTCCGTTTTTGAATCTGATTGCCAGAAGATTAAGGCCCCGCTGGTGAGAGTTGTAGCCTTGAGCAGTTTGGGCCAATCCCGTTTGAAACAAAAAGCAACCGGAGACGCCCTGAGTCTGTTTGACCAGGCACTCCGTGTGGCGAACCAGATTAAAGACGATCAAGACCGGCTTCAAGCTAGATTGATGCTTGTCCAACTCACCCTTTTTGTTGAACCAGCCCGAGGCTTTGAATGGGCCACTGGAACCTTTAAGGACATCAATAAATTTTCAGATTTCAACTTCAATCGATCCAATTTCTCGTCAAAGGTCGTCGTTTACGGATTAAACAACGAACTTCCGATAAATTCCCCGGCTCCATCTTCCTTATTATCAGCCGTTGGAATAATGTGCCGCGTGAACTGCGAGGAAACATTTCAACTCTTTAACCTACTGGAAAAGAAGGAAACGCGGCTATGGGCCACCTTTGTGGCTATTCGTACAGGACTTATGGAAAGCTCACGAAAGTCTAACGCTGCTTTGCGCTAGTTTCTTTGAACACCTCTTAATAACGATCATGCTCATAAGACTCACGTTGTTGCTAACAGTGACCTCACTTATCGTTGGCTGTCATCTGTCAGCCGCATCTTCACCGAGTGAAGTTGCAAACAGCTTTGCTCGCGTAAAGCTTACTACCGCCAGTGGAGATCACTCACCCGTCCCGATTGGCAATCAGCTAACTATCGTGAACCTGTTTGACGAGTTCTCCCTGGGGTGTCCGACGGGAAATCGCTTTGAGACTTTGGAGCGTTTCCACTCATCGCAGCCTGATGCGCCTCTCTTACTGATCTTCTCTGGGAATC
>DATEIS010000567.1:0-6236 GCA_035278765.1 Pyrinomonadaceae bacterium
AGAAGCGATGGCCTCGAGTTTGGCGAACATGATCAAAACCACGGGCGGCCACGGAGGGCCGCCCCTACAGTACGTTCCGAAACTATTGTTGAGGCTATTTCAATTGGAAGCGGCCCACGGTGTCTTCGCCGATGCTGCCGAAGTAGAGGGTTTTGTTATGTTCGACGACGTTGGCGATTTGGGCGTAGCAGTCGGGTGGGCCGTTTTGAAGGTTATCGATGACTTTCCCCTGCTGGTCCAAACCGAGGACGAAGGAGTAGCGTTTCGGCGCCGGTTGGAGGAATTTAGGGAGACGAGCGACCACTTTGCGCACAAACGGGTGAGGTAACAGTCGGTCGAAGAGCGCCTGCCGTTGAGTGACCAGGGCGAGCCAGAATTTATCTTTGCCGTTTGAAGAGATGCCGTCAGGAAAACCGGGAAGATTGTCGATAAAGACATCGTCATGGCCCATCTGCGGGCCCTTTAGCCACAAGCGACGGACTTGGTACTTTCCAGTTTCAACCACCAACACAAACGATTGGTCCGGACTAACGGCGACACCATTTGCGAAGTAAAGATCTCGCAGTAGTGTTCGTGGCTTTTGCGTCTGAGGATCGAGTGCGAGCAAACGACCGTTCCCCTGGTGCTCAAGCAATTCATTCGTAAACTGCGACATCGGAAACTTGTGCGAAGCTTCCGAAAAATAAATCGTTCCGTCAGTGCCAACGTCCAGGTCGTTCAAACAGCCAAACTTCTCGCCCTCCGCCTCGTCAGCCAGCACCTTTATCTCGCCGGATTTATTTACTGATAACAGACCCTTTATCGCATCCGCGACGATCAGATTTCCCACACGATCGAAGATCAAGCCGAGCGGACGCCCTTGCGTGTCAGCAAAAACACGCGGCTGCGTGCCATCGGGCTGAAGGACGACGATTCGGCCATCCTCAAAACCGGCATAGATCTTTCCATCGGCGTCGAGTGCGACGTCTTCGGGCTTGTGGCCTTCCCCGACTGGAAGCTTCTGAACGGGCGAAAGCTTTGTGTTTTGTGCGTACTGGCCGATCAGAGTTGGAGCAACGGGAGGGGTCCAGGCTGCGGGCGTGATTGGTACAGGCGCAAGAAGTAGATACGCGAGCCCGACAGCGATGATGAGGACGATAAAGAGGCTGAGGCGTTTTCTGAGAGACATTAAGAAAGTTTAGATTAGCGCTCCCCGCGCGACTTCTCTACTGACGATTCCAGCGTCACTACCAACTTGCGTATTCCCGGCTGGTCGGTCGGCTCAATAAGTCGCAGCGCTTCGTCGAGTATTCGGCGCTGATGTTCGGGCCAATTCGGCAAACCGCTGACACTTCCGAGTTCGCCGTCGTAAAGTGCCACACGCGGCGGTCGCACGGATTCGACCACATCCTTCAAGACGGCAAGCGTCATCGTGGGAATTCCGGCAAGCTCGAGTGCACGCGCTACTAAGCCAATAGATTGATGACACAATCTCGACGCCGGAACGAGTAACGCCGCTTGCACTTCATAACGTCGCACGCGCTCCACGAGATTTGGGACCAACTCGTCAGCGATCTTTGCCGCGTCGGGAATGAAGCCACAAAAACTCCAGAAGACCGGATTTAGCTGACCGATGATGCCGTTCTGTTCAAACTCGAGCAGTCGCTCCACAGGAACTGCTGAGTTTAGGTCGTTCTGAACTGCGGTTGGATCATAACCACGCGCTGCGACCTTCAGATCCGACGCTTCAACTTCAATGGGAATCTCTCTGAAACTCAGATCACCGTTTGCCGAGCTTGTGTCGAACGCGTTAGTACCATCGATGTAAGCACCGGCTGACGAAATTAGCGCAAGATTCAACATCGGCAATGCGCGTCGTGCTGGAGTGAATGGCGCACGCCGATTTTTTACGAACGGGTAATCCGAACCGAGTTCATCCCCGGCGCCTGGCCTCCAACCAGCGAAGCGTCGTCGCCAACCCTCTATGTCTTCAATAATTTCCAACGGCTTCTTCCATCCTGAAAATTCAATTGCGCAGACTGCGGGCCATCAGGACCAGCGCTATTAAAGCGGCAATCATAGCAAGGCCGAGCGCATTCACCGAATAACCGTGCAGGCTGTTGAACTCAATGCGCCGCGCATCGTCA
Source organism: Pyrinomonadaceae bacterium (assembly GCA_035278765.1). GTDB lineage: Bacteria > Acidobacteriota > Blastocatellia > Pyrinomonadales > Pyrinomonadaceae > PSRF01. The sequence continues at coordinate 2,127 of DATEIS010000567.1, forward strand.
ATCGCAATCTGGTCGATGGGCAAAACCATCGCGGCGCGCAACGCACGCATACGCGCGGCAATTACGAAGTGGCCGACGCCTGTGGCCAAGGCAATCACTACAATACAAACAGACTCGACGATAAAACTCACGCGACTGGCTGAACTGCGTCGTAGAAACAAAGTCAGGAGCAGTAAAAGTGCAATCAAGAAGCCTGCGATGTTGATGACGGACAACGAACGCGTCACGATGCCGCCCGCAATCTCGCTTGCGTTTGGTAGACCAAACGAGCGCAACACACCAAAAGCGGCCGGCGCGACTACGGCGCCAAAGAAGAGCGCTGCGCCGAACCAGCATGCGAGTAAGATGAGTCGCGAGAAGCTAAGCATTTAGTTGGACAGGATTACAGGATTTAACAAGATTAACAAGATAGGCCTTTGAATCAGTCATAATCGTTGATTGTCTCGAGCAAACGGATCTTGGGCGGCGTAATCTGCGGCTGCGTCAATGCTTTCGGGTCGCTTGCACTCAATAGCCACGAAAGTGCGGAGTCGAGCTGAGCTTGATACTCCTCAAGATCCAATGACATAAAAACACGCATTCCCAAACGCGCAAACTTTTCTTTCGCTCGCAAGTACATCTGTCGCGCGGCGCCGGGTCGTCCGATATCCAGGTGATGAAAAGCGACAGCGGATTGGATCATCGCCTGCAGGAAGAGTTTTTCCTTTGGTCCAACCTCACCCATCCAGCGTTCTTCCCACGCATCATGAGCCGCATGAAACTCTCCGGCGTTGTAAAGATCGATGCCGGCAATATACTCGATCGGATACGCCGCAACATGCACATCGAGATAAAACGTTTCAACCTCGTTCATTTAATCGACTCGCGATTACTTTTGCAGCGGTGGCCCCGGCGCCGGTTGCACCACTGATCGTCAGTGCCAAAGGATTCGATACGTCCCCAACACCAAACACCATCGGCACGCTCGTCTCCTGACGGCTATTCACAACTAAAAACCCTTTTTCGTCCGTTTCAAGCTGAGACTTGAAGAGCTCAGTATTCGGCTCGACACCAATTCGAATCAGTACTCCACGCACTGCCATCTGAAACGGTTTCAATCCTTGTTTGCGTTGAATCTCAACGGCGACGACGTCGTCTTCGCCAATGATACGCGTCAGTACCGACTCAGTGAAAACAGTGATGCAATGAACTGCTTGAAGCTTCTCTCTAAACTCACTCCGCGCGCGTAGTTTCTTGCCGCGATGGACCAATGTAACCGTCGGACAAACTTCAGCCAGCAGGAGCGCATTCTCGACTGCCGCATCGCCACCGCCAACTACACAAACGTCTTTGCCTGCGAAGAGCTGTCGATCGCGGGCAGCGGATTCTATCATCCCTTTGCCAACAAACTCCTTCTCACCCGGCACGCCAAGCTGTCTCGGCCGCACTCCAGTTGCAATCACGATCGCGATCGACTGAAGCTCTTCGCCGCTTGCCAGCGAAACGCGCTTGGCTTTCAAATCGACTGACGTGATCTGGGTCTGCGTCCAGAGATCGAATTCGGCCGCCTCAACATCCGCCGCAAATAGTTCGAGCAACTCTTTTCCGTTGCGAGTTTTTAATCCGAGGTAATTCTCGATCGGGTTGTAAACACGATGAAGCTGTCCGCCTATCTCTTCCGCTTGTTCGAGCACAAGCGTGTCGAGACCTAACTCTTCGCACCAGAAAGCTGTCGAAAGCCCGGCTGGACCAGCACCGATGATGATTACGTCGTGCATTGATTGGTATTTTGTGCTTTGTACTTGGTATTTGGCCAAACCAAAGTACAAAGCACAAAGCTCAAGCTGTAGCTGCTGTAACGAAAGAATTCTGTAGAACTTCCACCACCGCATGCGGCTCTAATCGCGAGGCTGCCAACGTCTTCGCATTATCGAGAAACTTCACGGCCGAAGTCATCTCGCGATTATCCGTCTGCCAACTACCGTCGCGATTGCCTTCTTTGTCGTTGAGCAACTTCAGCGCACCGCTCAAATCGCGACGCTCGATTCGTGGACGCACAACTGTCTCAGCCCAGGAGTAGTAAGGGTAGTCGATTCGATAAAACCAACCACCGTTCGTCGGAATCGCGATCAAAAACAGTTCGCCTTTAGCATATTTTGAAATTGCAGTGTAAGGGGCTGAATGCCTGGTGGGACTAAAACCGGCGCCGTCGAAAAGCTCAGGCGCGAGAGTGATCAGTGAAATCTTCTCATCGAAATATTCCGTTACTCTTGATTCCCCTTGCTCAAAGCTCTCAATCGCCGCCGCGACATTGTTCCAGCCTTCGCGCCAGAGCGGTTCATAGTCGTTGATGTTTGTCAGCAGATGTTCCACGCGCGGCAACACCAGCTCGTAAGCGCGCGCATCGTCATCGACTTCCTCGCCGGCGATGAGCTTTGCCAGCGGTGAACCATCGTCATTATTTGGGCTGGCCTGGTCAGAGCCCTGGATCGCAATGCTGACTCGCACACCATCGTCACTCGAATACTCTGAAAAATCCCCGGCCTCGGCCGCGGCGATTAGCAGATCGCGGTAAGGCAGAGCGCGTTTGCCGTTGAGTACAGTCCAAACCGATAAGACACCGTCGGTATCAAAATGATTGTTAGTTACGAGCTCTATATCGTTCGTCAACTGCGCGCGGTTCGGAGACGCCGCAAGATTGAGCGCAATCTCAGTTGAGGTATCAGCCTTTACTTCGGGGGGAGTGCGATTTCCTTCCCAGTGCGAGAAATGAATGCTGTTATCTACTGTGCCATCGACCGACAATTTGGGCACATTATCGAGGGCTTCTGTGTAGAATTCGAATCTCATATTGCTCAAGAGTGTAACGCATGTTTCGCGTGATAAGATAAGCACCATGGAAGAGATAACCTCAACTGAACTTAAACAACGCTTGGATAAGGGCGACGACATTCAGATCGTCGACGTGCGTGAGGACAACGAATTTGCGTATTGCCGCATACCAGACTCAATTCACATCCCGCTGGGCCAGGTGCTGAACCGCATGGACGAGATTGATCCGAATCGAGAGACAGTGGTCCACTGCAAGATGGGTGGACGAAGTGCACGCGCGATCGACGCGCTTCAGCGTTCAGGATTTAAAGGCAAACTGATCAATCTAAAAGGAGGGATTCTCGGCTGGTCTGATGAAGTAGATCCCAGCGTCCCGAAGTACTGAGACCTTATCCACAGATTACACAGATTGTTTAGTGGATCTGTGTAATCTGTGGATACCTACTTCGTAATCCCTTCCAACTCGATAAACCGACTCAGCTTAGTAATCACCATTCCTTCTTCACATTCCAGCCGGCAAGAGAGCGCCGGTCTATCGCTCAGTTCGTTCTGACCCTTCAAGTGATACCAAACCTGGCAGTTAGTACATTCACCATTCCAGCAAAAGTCGCCGTAAGAGATTGTGTTTATGGACAGGTATTGAAAGCAGCGCAGCAGGCGGTTCTTCTCGGGAACGCTCACTTCGTTGCCCAGAATGTCGAGATTGATGAGCTTCTCGTAAGGATCGAGCAGATCTGACGCGCCGCCGCCGTCGCCGTTCCCTGCGCTTTGTTCACTCATAGGCAGCGGCAGTATAATCGCAACTTGCTCAAATTTGTACATTAACGTGCGGTGAGCACTCATACGCTCAACCGCTGCGATTCGCGGGGGTAACCAAAAACTTGGCCTTAGTAATTTACACAAAGCCCGGCTGTCCATACTGTCAGCAGGCGCGCGACTTCTACAACTCCAAAGGCATTCCGTTTATCGACTACGACGCACAGAACGACAAAGCGCGACGCGCCGAGATGTTCTCGTACTCGGACGGCGATCCAACCGTGCCGTGCATCGTCGAAGATGGAAAGTATCTGGGTTCCGGTTGGGGAACTCCACCCCGCGGTTGAACTGTTCATGATTAGCCGGCCGTGCGCCGGCTGTTTTAGCAAAAGATCTCCCCTCTACTTAAATTGTGTTTTATGAGGAAGGTGCTGCATGCGAAACCAATCCCGTTTACTTTTTCTGCTGTTGCTCTTTGTTCTATGTGTTCCAAACAGTAGTAAAGTCATAGCCCAGTCAAATGGAGGAGCGGGCGCGCCTCAA
>DATEIS010000568.1:0-3503 GCA_035278765.1 Pyrinomonadaceae bacterium
AGTGTTGACCAGGGCGTGTTTACAGGACACACGGGATAACGACTAAAACATTTCTCCCGCAAAGGCGCAAAGGCGCAGCGAAGAATTCTAAGCAATGACAACTGATTTCTTCGCTGCGCCTTTGCGCCTTTGCGGGAGAAAATTCTTCTACATCGTTTCGCGCAAGTACTTCTCGTAAAGCTTCCCATCAAGCTTCTGTAAGATCCGCGCGTTTGCAGCGGCCATGCCAGGATTTCCGCTGTCGGAGTAAGCAATCGCTAAATTGTAAAAAGTCTCAGCATTCTCCGGACGCAGGCGTGCGGCTTCTGTGTACGAGTCGATCGCTTCGCGAAGACGGCCCAGATAGTAGTAAGCGTCACCGAGCTTGTTATGGATGTCGGCATCCATGGGCTTGAGCTGTAGCGCCTGTTGATAAGCGCGAATCGCGTCCTGCGCTTTGCCTTGCTTCACTCTGCAATATCCCACCTGCACCCATGTTTCAGCGCGCTTCGGATTCTTGTTCGCCGCGTTCTCAAAATACCCGAGCGCGTTGTCGTAATTCCCGAGCCAGAGCGAATCCAAACCGGATTTGTACAACGATTCCGCCACGTCGCCTTTACCCTTCAACGCGAGCTCAGACAACGGCTGCAGCTTCCCGGCGGTCAATTGCGCCACACGCGCCGCCGCAATCGCGAGGTTAATGTTCTGTCCGTTTGTGACCTTGATTGTCACTACGCCCAGAACCTGGCCTTTCCAGTTGAAAACCGGACTGCCGCTATTGCCGTGCGAAATCGGGGCTGTGATTTGAATGATGCGATAGCTGTTGGGAACTTCCCGCACTGCCGACACGATCCCGTCGCTCACTGAGCCTTCGAGCTTGAGCGGATTTCCAATCACAAAGATCGGTTCGCCCTCGTCGGGCAGCTCACTCGCCAGTTCGGTGCTTCGTGGTCGCTCGGTTGGTGTCTCGACACTCAGCAACGCCAAATCGCCTTCTTCGTCGATCGCGAGTGTGCCGTTTACGGGAAAAACTTTTCCTTTGCCATCGAGAGTCTTGATCTCCGCTTTAACTGCCCCACGAATCACGTGCAGGTTCGTCACCACCTGGCCCGGACGCAGAAAGAATCCGCTGCCGGTCATCAGTGCTTCACCACTCGCGTCGTAAGTCGCAATGGCTACGACGGCTGGTTTTACTCGCTTTACAAGGGCGGGAAGGCCTTCCTGCGCGTGAGCAGCAGTAGTTAAGAGGAGAGTCAATACAAGGGGAACCAAACGGAGGTAACTTCGCTTATTCATGTCGTTAACACCCGAGCAAAAACGGAGAACTTTGGCGCGTGAATAGGGGATCACGGGCAGGGATCTCAGTCACAAATTGGCAAAAGATGAGCGGCTCGAACTACAGCCCTGTCGGGAGTCCGGAGGTGCGTAGTGCAACTCTGGCGCGATATTAACGCAGAATGGTCACGGAGTGAAAGAGTTTTGTGAAGGATTTGACAAGAAGAAGGGACGATCCACAGATTACACAGAACTGGTCTGTGTAATCTGTGGATGATTTAGCTGGTTATGGAACGATGGTGATTGTTCCGACAGCCGGTCCAACCGGTAACGCGCCCACAGCGTTTTCCATCGTGATCACGAGACCGAAATCCGCGAGGGTCGTTTCCGACTTAATCTCTGCTTCATTGCGGCCCGCTACGTTCACAATCTGACCAAGTTTGGTGAACGTGCCATCTGGTGCGGCGGCCCAAAGAATAAAGCTCTGCCCTGCCGGTGCTTCCTTCAGGTCGTGGAAACGCATTTTGACCTCGGTAGGTCCGTCTTTCCGCGGCGTGATGAACACATTCGCGCGTGCACCCTGGAGAGCACCAGTGAAATCTACTTTGATTTTGGTGTCATCGCCTTTTTTATAAGCCGGGATATTGAGCAATGGCGCAGTGTAAGTGGTCTTGGTTTCCGTCATCGGCACGACGATCGTTGGGTTACCGCCTGGCGTGCTGACCACTGCACCTGGGGTCGTCGTCACTGTAGTTTGCGCTTGCGCTGCTCCTGGTGCTGCGACTGCCGCAACTGTCTCACCAGCGGGACTGGTCAGCGGAACAACCGTGAAGCCTTCGGGCACTGCGCTCCTGAAGAGCACTTTGGTGTTTGCATCGTATGCCGTCAGCGCCGGCTCGGGCGAAGCAACAAGCATGAACCTCGAGAGCGGCGTGGTTGCCATCAGTGTTCCGGCGCCATTCGAAATGGCCACGGGACCGAGAGCAGTAACGACACCTTTGTCATCAACCGCATAAAGAGTCATCGCAGATAGATCTGCGGGAACCTCCGTAAGATTCAGTTTGATCCTGGTCCCATTGTCATCACGGAGAATGGTGGCGACACCCTTTGCGCCGGTTACGTTAATCGGGGTCAGGGCAACTGTTACTTCTTTCTTAGCGGGATACTCAATGATTGTGTAAGTACCGTCGGGGTTCTGCACCGTCTTGGTAACGGTTGTTGTTTGTGCGAGAGCGATAGCGGCAATTGCGAGAGTCAGAATCGCAGCCCCCAGTACGCTCAATACGTGCTTGCTCATTAGTTGTACCTCCATTGTGTTTAATCAATCGCGATTAATTGTTGAACCCCGGGGGAACTAATGTCGGGGAGACGCTCAGAGGCGTACGTAAATCTGAGTAGCCGCAAGATTTATGCCAGCTGGATATGCGTTGATTTAGGAGAAGTTGAGGAAGGAGCGCGAAACAGAACAATACAGATATGTACGGTGAGAGAACTACAAAATTTTGCCACAGATAAACACGGATGACACAGATTGAGAAATAATCCGTGTCATCCGTGTTTACCTGTGGCTCTAATAAGCCTTCAGCTCTGAGATAGCTTTGGCGACATCAGACGCCTGCGGCAGGATCTCTTCTTCGAGTTGTGGAGCGTAGGCAACAAACGTATCGAGTGCGCAGACTCGCTTCACCGGCGCGTCGAGATATTCAAACAACTCCTCGGTGATGCGCGCTGCGATCTCAGCGCCATAACCAAATGAGAGCGAATCCTCATGCGCGACGATCACGCGATTATTCTTCTTCACAGTTTCAGCAATCGCATTCCAATCAAAAGGCACGAGACTACGAAGATCGATGATCTCAACACTGATGCCTTCCTGCTCCATCTGTTTCGCAGCGACGATTGAACGCTGAACGAGAGCGCCATACGTGATGATCGAAATATCCGTGCCCTCGCGAACTTTCTTCGCTTTGCCGAACGGGATCATGAATTCATCAGTCGGATACTGCGACTTGTTGTACGCCTGTCGATAGAGATGTTTGTGCTCGAGGAACAGCACGGGGTCGTCGCAGCGAATCGCGGTGCGCAGCAGGCCATTCGCATCGAGCGCGGTGGCCGGGCAGATGACCCGCAGGCCGGGGCAATGCGTGAAGAGCGAGGCCCCGGTCTGCGAGTGGTAGATGGCGCCGCGGATATAACCGCCGTACGTGGTGCGCACCACGACCGGTGAGCTGAACAGGCCGTTGGATCTC
>DATEIS010000569.1:0-3632 GCA_035278765.1 Pyrinomonadaceae bacterium
AGGCTGCTCGAGCTGATCGAATTACACAAAGCGTTGCTGACTGAGTACCGAAATGCGGGTGACGAACAACCACTGATGATGCGTCATAGTCAGGGAGATCGGTGGGACCTTCTGCTATTGATTCCGATGAAGAGCTATGCCGACTATTACAGTCCCGAGCGCGTGTCGAAGAGAAACCAGGCCCTAAAAGAGAGTCAGGACAAACTCGACGCCATGATAGCCTGGCAGGAAGACGTCTTTGTGTACGGCCCACCACTGGCTGAGACACAGAAAGCATTCGCCGCGTCTGCGTACTTTCACGTGGAGATGTTTGATGCGCTCGCCGGCAAGCAGTCTGAGTTGTTCAAAGAACGCGAAATGGAAAATGCCTACCTGAAGACGCTCAAACGTCCGGAGAACCTGATCTTCGTGCGTGACCAGGGTGCGGCTTGGGATCTATTTACCATTGGCGCATATCGTGATCTGAAACATTTTGCGGAAAGCGCCGGCATTCCTGAAGCCGACCAGGAAGCAGCGGCTAAAGCAGCCGGGTTCGAAGCGGCTAACCGTATTGGTCCGTACCTCCGCACCCTGATTAGTCTGCATCATGACACGCTGGCGGTAAGCGTGAAGTAGTCACGTTCGAAAAATAATTGGCAGCCACTATTTTCCAGTACAACCAATCCCGCCCTATCAATCTCTAAGGCCCGGTTCTTTTCTGAATTGCTGCCGACCGACACGGCAAACTTTCCCCAACAACCTAGCGTGAGATCTCTTTTGAGTGGTGACGTGTGCGATTTGACCTACCAAGCGCCGCACGCTTTGAAGTAGGTGTTCGTCTGCGTCGCTGCGGTGGGAGCGGAGTTACAAAGTAAGAAGTGCGCTCCGCTCCCGCCGGTACTTGTGTGTCAACCACCATTTACATGAGGTGCAACGATCGATGCGAATCTTACACGTCGAAGATGATGAGGACACACGAAATCTTGTCGAGCACATATTGCACGACAAAGGGTGGCAGGTTGTCTCCGTGGAGAGCTCAACTTCAGCATTCAAGCATGCTACGGCGGGCGGATTCGATCTCTATCTGATCGACAACTGGATTGAGGGTGACACCGGAAACGCGTTATGCCGCGGTTTGCGTTCTCTCGATCCACACACTCCGATACTCTTCTATTCCGGTGCGGTGTTTCCCGCAGACATCACGTCCGCGCTCGCATCCGGCGCGCAAGGCTACCTCAAAAAGCCCTGCACTCCTGAGGCGCTGGTTGAAGAGATATTAAAGGTGAGTCGGAGTTAGATGGCTTTGTCTCAAAGGTCCGGAACTCCGTTGGAGACAGTCAGTACCACCTGCGGTAGCGGGTGGTACTGACTGTGTCCAACATGACTCTTGAGGCAAAGCCAATCTGAGCGGTATGTTGGCGCGGGAATGCGGTCACAGAATCGGCGCTGGCGCTCGGCGCATTCCCCAAGCGTCGCGCCACGAAGGTAGATCCATTGGTTGCGCTCCGTCGCGAATGAAGGGTCCTCAGTCTCCTCATCTGAAATAAATTTAAAAAAGGACTTGCGAAACCGAATGGTTGCATGTATAAGTTGCAACTGATCGGTTTCATATCGTTATGAGAAGAGACATTTTTCAAGCCATCGCCGACCCGACAAGAAGAGCAATCATAGCTTTGATCGCGATACAGGCTATGACGCCGAACGCCCTTGCGGCTCGTTTCGGAACGACCCGGCAGGCCGTTTCCAAGCATCTCCGCATACTGACGGAATGCGAGCTTATAAAGCAGGAACAAAAGGGACGGGAAATTTATTACCGTCTCGAGATCGAAAAAATGAAAGAGATCGACGAATGGCTTGAGCAATACAGAAAGATCTGGGAAGGCAACTACAAACGACTCGACGCGTTACTCACCGAGTTGAAGCAAGCCGAGAAAGAGGAGCGAAAGAAATGAAACCTGCTGAAGTGAGCACGCCGTCAGATCGAGAAGTGCTGGTGAAACGGAGCTTTGATGCGCCGGTCAATCTGGTGTGGCAGGCGTATACGGATCCCGCGTTGATGCGTCGTTGGCTAACGGCCATGCCAGGATGGACCATGCCGGTGTGCGAAATGGCGACTCATGTGGGTGGGAGGTATCGCTGGCGCTGGCGAGACAACGAGAACGGCCAGGAGTTTGGGTTTACGGGAGAGATACTGGAGGTCGCGTTGCATTCGAAGATCGTGCATACGCAAATCTACGACTCGGGCGACAGCGACTTTGGATCGATGGGGGATGAGCCGACGATTATCACGGTCACGTTCAACGAGACCAACGGGATCACGAACGTGGCGACCTCGATCAAGTATGCGTCGAAGGCTGATCGCGATGCGGCGATGTCAACCGGTATGACGGACGGCATGGAAATGAGCTACAAGGAGCTCGACCGAGTACTGGCGGGTTAGGTCGCGTTGCATTGCTCACGCACCTTCGCTCCCTTTCGTGTCGCTGATGGAAGTCGTCGGTGTACTGATTGAGAAGTACGAGGATGAGCATGTTCCCAGGTTAACAGATAGCTAGAGAGGTCAAACCCAAAGGCGTTGTTCTACGTCATGCCTTTGTAGTCGGCATTCGGCTAAATGTTGAGGCCTCGCGGCGATTGGGATCGCGATTCAACGTATCCTGCTTCAGTCCTGGTCAACTGGATCATCAAGAATTGCTTCGCGCACGGACACTCGCTCAGCGGCAGGGAGTTGTCTATACCGATCCACTAGCGTGTGAGTGACCACAGCGGGCTGGCCATTGACTGCAAATGCAAACACGATCAGTCCCGCTATATAAAGAGCTAAGGTAAAGAAAGCAATGTAGCCGGTGCTCGGCGCAAAGGCGGGCGCGTCGAGAGTGCCGAGCGTGACTCCCTGCAATAACGTTCCCGCCACCCGCTTGAACCAACCACCCTCGGGACTGTACAGATTCGCCAGCAAGATATGCTTGAGGACGAAAGCTGTCCCAAACAAAATCGCAAGACTGCGCAAAAGCCTGCGCGCGTCGAATGACGAAAACTGATTATTCCAGAGCGTCCAAAGGAAAAAGAACGAAAACAGCCAGTGGAACAGACCGCGCTCAGGTAATACAGAGTTGAAAGCTTGAGCGGAGGCGAAGAAGATGGTGATGAACATCCAAATGTGCGCAACGTTTGTGAGAGGCGGAAGGTCGCTGCCAACCCAATCATGAAACCTGAGTAGACCACCGCGGACGAAGAGCAGCATCGCCAGCGCCGCCAGCAACAGCGTCACGAGGGGCGGCGCGATGAAAATGAACGTTCGGCTTTCAGCATCGACGCGAAGTCCGCCCAGAAGCGTCACTGTCAGAAAAAGAAATGGCAGTAAGACAAAGTCCACGAGGGCGCGGTTTCTGGAACGATTAGCCTCCGACATCACTTCCTTGTCCGTAGCACCTTGAGCGGATTGACGTCATTCCAACTGCTTTCCAACCCTTGTTCAAGTTCGACCTTTAACTCCGCGGCTGTGTGGATACGCAAGTCCGGATCGTCGATCGTCAATGGGCTGGTTGACGAGAGTGCAATTGCTCGATTTACCGCCTCCACACCTTGCTTGAACAACTCCTGGTCAAAATAAACTCGCCCCCAACCCTCGCGGTAAAACGCATACGCTATGT
>DATEIS010000570.1:0-18525 GCA_035278765.1 Pyrinomonadaceae bacterium
GAAGGCGTGAAAGTCAACGGTTTCGAACACCGCGAAAACACATTCTTCAATCGCGGGGCGGACGTTCCGGTGGGCGGGTTAGCCGATCCAAACCAGGAGCCAGGTTTCAGCAAAGCCGATCCAAAGCTCGCCGGCGGAATCGGAACAGACTATCAGACGTGGATGGCTACCGCGCGATCGCAGATAAAAGGCCGAGGCATCTCTCTCAACTAGACGAAGACCGATGAGCGAACAACCACACCTGTTGCGGCGCTTTGGAGCGCTCGAAGCCACTGCGCTCAACATGACCAATATGATCGGAATCGGCCCGTTCATCACGATTCCGTTGCTCTTATCGACGTTGGGTGGACCACAGGCGATGCTCGGCTGGCTGGTCGCGTTAGTAATAACAATCTCGGACGGGATGATCTGGAGTGAACTCGGCGCCGCGATGCCGGGCTCAGGTGGTTCTTATGTTTACCTGCGCGAAGGGTTTGGTCGCGAGACGTATGGAAGGTTGATGGGGTTTCTATTTATCTGGCAGTTCATTCTGAGTGGACCATTAGAGATTGCCTCCGGTTATATCGGTTTCACTCAGTATCTCGGTTACATCTGGAAAGACATCGGTCGGCCTCAATCGATTGCGGTAGTTATTGTGCTTGGAGTTTTGAATATCGCTTTGCTTTATCGACGCATTACTTTCGTCGGCAAGCTGACCGTTAGTTTGTGGATCGGAACAATCCTGACAACGTTAGCTGTAATCGTCACCGGCGTCTTCAACTTTAATCCCGCACTCGCCTTTGATTTTCCTCCAGGCGCATTCAACTTTTCACTCGGCTTTTTCCTCGGCTTAGGAGCTGCCACACGCATCGGCATCTTCGATTACCTCGGGTATTACGACATCTGTTACATCGGCGACGAGGTCAGGGAACCAGGACGAACCATTCCGCGCTCCGTCATTATCAGCGTGATCGCAGTGGCGCTGATCTATATCGCGATAAACTTTTCTGTGATCGGAGTCGTGCCGTGGCGTGAGTTTGTGCCGGCGGACCAGCATCCGCAGTCCAGCTTCATTATTTCCATCTTGATGGAGCGTGTTTATGGTGGCGGCGTGGCCACCTTCTTCACGGCGATGGTGCTTTGGACCGCCTTCGGGTCAGTCTTTGCACTCTTACTTGGATACTCGCGTGTGCCTTATGCGGCAGCGATTGATGGTTATTTTTTCAAAGTCTTCGGCCGGCTTCATCCGCGAAAGAACTTCCCGTACGTCTCACTCGTCGTTCTCGGCATCATCGCAATCATTTGTAGTTTCTTTTCTCTTGGCATGGTGATCGACGCTCTCATCACGACCCGGATTCTCATTCAATTCATAGGACAGATTGTGGCAGTGACGTTGCTGCGTCGAAATGAGCCCGAACTGAAGCGGCCTTATCGCATCTGGTTTTATCCATTACCAAACCTGCTGGCGTTATTCGGCTGGATGTTTGTGTTTGCTACTACGAATTGGATCATCATTGCCTTCGGCCTGGGCACATTGATTTTGGGACTGCTGTGTTTTCTTATCTGGTCGCGTCAAACCAGGCAATGGCCATTCGCCGAAGACGTTGTTTAATGCTATGACGAGCTTAACCGAACCGGAACTCGATCAATTCAACCGCGACGGTTACCTGATGAAGCCCGCTCTCTTCGATGCTGAAGAGATGAAGCTGCTGATTACGATCGCCAAAAACGATCAACGACTTGAGCACGAAGCCCTCGAGCGCCGTGACGCTCAGTCTGGGACGAGCAAACTCTGGTTGACGGATGCTCTCGAAGATGACATTTATAGCGCGTTCGTGCGCTGCTTACGTATTGTCGATCCTCTCGAACAGTTACTTGGTGGTGAGGTTTATCATTACCACCACAAGATGATGTTGAAGGAACCGTTTGTGGGTGGCTCATGGGAGTGGCACCAGGACTACGGTTACTGGTATTCAAACAGTTGTCTGTTCCCGTATATGGCGAGTTGTTTGATTGCAGTCGATCGAGCGACGCGTGAAAACGGCTGCCTGCAAGTCATTCGCGGATCACATTTGATGGGGCGGATAGACCACAACAAGACGGGCGATCAGACCGGTGCAGACATGAATCGCGTCAACGAGGCGCTTAAACATCTCGAGCTTGTCTATTGTGAGATGGAACCCGGCAGTGCGCTTTTCTTTCACGCGAACCTGTTACATCGTTCCGATGCGAATCGTAGTCCGAATCCGCGTTGGTCGTTGATCTGTTGCTACAACGCAGCGCGCAATCCGTGCAAGGGCAGACCGAACCATCCTGAGTACAGCTATCTTGAGAAATGGCCCGACACGCGCATAAAAGAGATCGGCAAACGAACACTTCAATTGTAGGGGCGGCCCTCCCGTGGCCGCCTGTGGCTTGGAATCGTGTTCGCCAAATCCGAGACCATTGCTTCTTGAACCCTTATCAAAACCACGGGCGGCCACAGAGGGCCGCCCCTACAGTAGCCGTTAACGTTCGCTTTTGACTGGAGTTCATTTATGGATGAGGAAAAAGAATCGACTTTATCGCGACGCGAGCTGTTGAAGGCTGCTGGGCTGGCAAGCATTGGTGTAACAGCTTCGGGATTGAGTCATGCGTCCGAATCCGAAGAAGCACAAGCTCGTCGTGCGCAACAGCGAACGATGATCGGCGTGAGATTCGAGCCTCACGATACTGTGCGTCTGGGCATCATCGGCGTCGGACTTCGTGGCACCGAAGTGCTACGCGAATTCCTCGCCGTCGAAAAAGTCGTCGTCAACGCCGTCTGCGACGTCGTAAAAGACAAATGCACGCGTGCGGCTGGAATGATCGAGAAAGCCGGACAAAAAACTCCAGCAATTTACGCCAACGGCGAGCGAGATTTTGAAAGACTCGTCGCGCGCGATGACCTCGACCTCATCTACATCGCCACACCCTGGGAATGGCACGTCCCTCAAATACTCGCAGCACTAAAAGCCGGCAAACACGCCGGCACGGAAGTCCCGGCAGCCTACACACTCGAAGATTGCTGGAAGATCGTAGACGCCTCCGAAACCGCGCGACGCCACTGTTTGATAATGGAAAACTGTTGTTACGACGATGCGGAGACGACGGTCCTGAATATGGTGCGCGCGGGCTTGTTTGGAGAACTGGTCCATGGTGAATGTGCATACAATCATGATCTGCGCGGCATCTTGTTCGAGAACAAGGATGAGGGATTGTGGCGTCGCCGACATCACACCCTGCGTGACAGCAATCTTTACCCAACTCACGGGCTCGGCCCGATGGCGCAGTACATGGACATCAATCGTGGCGACCGGTTCGATCACATCGTGTCGATGAGTTCCACACACCTTGGTCTTGAAGCTTACCGAAAAGAGAATGTGCCGGCAGGAGATCCGAAATGGAAAGAGGTTTACAAGACCGGCGACTACAACACCAGCATCGTCAAGACAGCGAAGGGCCGGACGATCATGCTGCAGCATAATGTCAGCACACCGCGTCCATACGATCGCATCAACCTGATTCAGGGCACGAAAGGAATTTTCCGCGACTATCCACCGCGCATTTTCATAGACGGGCAGGAAGGTGGTCACGGCTGGCAGTCACTGGATAAATATAAGGAACAATACGAATCGCCACTCTGGAAGAAGCAGGGCGAGATGGCACGCAAGCTTGGTGGACACGGCGGCATGGACTACCTCATGTGTTACCGGTTGGTGCAGTGCATGCGCGAAGGCCTCGAACCGGATATGGACGTCTACGATGCCGCGGCGTGGAGCGTGCCAGGTCCGCTGAGTCAACTGTCAGTTGCGCGAGGAAGCATGCCCGTCAAGTTTCCGGACTTCACGCGTGGCCAATGGCAACGGCGGTAAAATTGGTAAAAATTTCACTACTTGCATCGTGTTGTCTGAGGGCGTACGATCCTCACCCCGAACATTAACACTTCCCCAAAGCCCCCAACTCAGTTCCCCAACTGCAACCGCACTGATACGTTCACACAGGGAGAATCAAAATGAATGCAATTACACAAATTATTACGCAGCAGTTGGGTGGGAGCGCCGCGCGCACGATCGCTCAGCGCTTCGGTATTAGTGAAACAACCGCTAACACGGCTATCCAGATGGCTGTGCCGTTGATCGTGACCGCGTTGGCACGCAATGCTTCACAACCGCAAGAGGCTCAGAACCTGCATCAGGCCATCGCCACTGACCATGACGGCAGCATCTTCGATAACCTCATGGGTTATCTGGGAAATCCGCAAAGCGCAAACGGCGCGGGAATTCTGCGACACACCTTCGGAGGCCAACAACCAGCAATACAAAACAATCTGGCGCAGGCAACAGGAATGGACCAAAACACTGCCGGCGGCGTACTCGAAACCTTAGCGCCGATAGTTATGGGCTCGCTGGGACAGGCGCAACAGCAAAATGGACTTGATGCTTCCGGTCTTTCAAACTATCTCAACGTTCAGGAGCAGGAAGCCCAGGCAACTGCGCCGGATGCTATGAGCATGCTGAGCTCAATGTTGGATCAGAATAAAGACGGCAGCTCGATGGATGATCTTCAACGGATGGCGGCAAGGTTCTTCAAGTGAGACGCGAGGCTGCTAATGCGCTGGTCCGCAGGAATCGAATTTTTTGACATCACTCTTTGCGTATCGACAACCATCTCGATGTTGAAAGTTAGTAGTGATTCCCCCGCCTTTGTCGAGTGAGGATCTACATGCGTGAAATTGAGTTCTGCCTGGAGGATCTGTGACAGTGAGGCAGGACTCCTGGCCAACCTGGTTTTCGGGAAATAGTACTGTCGTAACGGCAAACTCAACTCGGCCCTCATCAGATTCAGGTATCGCTCGCACTCTCCTAACTTATCATTTGGTCCTTCCGGGTCAGGCAAATTGAGGATTGCGTGACCCAACTCATGCATCAGGTTCATCCCGGGACTGAATGCTTTACGAGCAGCGTCATCACCTCTTAACTGCGCGAAGTCGGCAAAGTCGATTCTGATAATCCACTCGTTGCGACGCGGGTTTGATCCAACTCGGTAAGTCGTTGTCGACTCGATCTGTGCGAATGCTACGTGGGCCGAGTGGTTAGCGCTCTCTACAGAAAACGAATCGGAACTGTCGATAGCCTTCACTAACAATTCACGCGCGATCGCTGAACCACCAACTGCCGGCAATTTGGGGTCGTAACGAATTGTGCCATCGACATCAACCTTAAGCTGCAATCCCGACAGCGATGACAACTCGCGAATCAGACGCGTGAGTTCCTGAGGTTTCGTCTGACTGATCCGAAGTCCCGGATGAAAGTGATAAGGAAGATCGCGTGTGTACGCCTGGGCCAGTGAACTCAACCAGCAAAGGACCGCCACGATAGAAAGTAATCGACGCCAGTACGTATTTCCCTTCACGGTTTTCTCCGCTGGCTAATGCGGGAACCGATCTAAAAAGCGGTAAAGTTTTTTTCTTGAAGTACAAAATTTTCGCCATCCTCTAAATCACGGCGGTTATAATCATGTGAACGATGACCGCATCATGTCGATCAACATCACCGAAGAGATTACCGATCTATTGCTAGCCTGGAATGATGGTGAGCAAGCTGCGCTCGAGAAGTTGGTCCCTTTGGTCGAAGTCGAACTTCGGCGACTGGCAAGGGCTTACATGCGACGCGAGCGTGCGGGACATACGTTGCAGACGACTGCGCTGATCAATGAAGTGTACGTGCGATTGATAAACGCGCGGCGCGTGAGTTGGCACAATCGAGCTCACTTTTTCGGCATCGCGGCTCGAGTGATGCGACGGATTCTCGTCGACTTTTCAAGGACACGAACCTACCAAAAGCGTGGTGGAGGAGCGTTTCAAGTCACGTTTGATGAGGCTCTCGTAGTAACGCCCATTGACGATCCTGATCTACTCGCGTTGGACGAGGCGTTGAGCGAACTCGCGCGCGTGGACGAACGTAAGGCTCAGGTAGTTGAGATGCGGTTCTTCGGCGGATTAACTGAAAAGGAAACCTCGGTCGCGTTGAACGTATCCCCTGAAACCGTTCGGCGTGATTGGCGGCTCGCTAAATCCTGGTTGCTGCGTCGACTCAGTAAAAAGCCTACGTGATAGACCTTCAATGATAGAGCTTCAATGATAGATAGGGATCGTTGGGCAAAAGTGGAAAGCATTTACCATGCGGCCCTGGAGCATGAGCCGGAAGAGCGTGCTGCATTCGTGTCGAAAGAGTGTGCTGGTGATCAGGAGTTGGAAAGCGAAGTGGGTTCACTTTTGAACTTCGACGGGCAGGCTGATGCTTTCATGCAATCGCCGGCACTCAACGTGGCCGCGAAGACATTAGCAGCGTCACAAGCCAGCTCCGAGAATGAATCAAAGATCGAAGATATTGGTCCATATCATTTCCTGGAACTTATAGGTGAGGGAGGTACTGGTAGCGTCTACCTCGCAGTCGATACGCGTCTTGATCGAAAGGTCGCGATCAAGATTCTATCCGTGGACTTTACTGAAGACGTCGATCGCGTTTCCAGGTTCAAGCAGGAAGCGCGCGCTACTTCATCCCTGAATCACCCAAATATCGTCACGATCTTTGAAGTCGGTGAGACTCAGGATCGCAATTACATCGTCACGGAATACGTTGAAGGCGTGATACTCCGTGCACGTTTGGCCAGCGCTTCACCAAAGGGACTCGACGCAAAAGAGACAGTGTCGATAATCACGCAAGTGCTTCAGGCGCTCGACGCCGCTCACCGCGCAGGCATAATTCATCGAGACATTAAACCCGAGAACATCATTGTTCGCGCTGACGGCCTGGTAAAGGTGCTCGATTTCGGAATTGCGAAGCTGGATGCGTCCCGGCCTGCGAGTGTGGACCATCTGACTACTCGAACTGGAGTTGTGATTGGCACTGCCGCCTACATGTCTCCGGAACAGGCTCGCGGTCAGAGAGTCGATCATCGCACTGACATATTCTCAGTAGGGATTGTCCTGTACGAGATGCTGTGCGGGCGCAAGCCTTTTGAAGGTGAGACGTGGAGCGATGTGATGGCGGCTGTGCTGGTTAAAGATCCGCCACCAATCGACACAACGGTTGCGCCTTTAGCTCTCAAGGAAATTGTCGAACGCTGTCTGGAGAAGGATCCGGATAAACGATTTCAATCGGCAAGCGACCTCACGTTTGCTTTACACCAGGCTACGATCACAGAGCAAAGCGAGCGTGGTCCATCAGCAGTCATTCCGACCCAGGCGACTTCTGCGGCGTCATGGCACAAGACTGGTTTCGTGATTGCCATAATCGTAATTGCTGTTCTAATCGCCGGCATCGTGTGGTCCAATACGAAAATAGATGATCCGGCCCAAAAGGCGTCGAGAATTCCGAGCGCTCCGGCCCAAAAGGCACAGAGACCTGCGAGCGGCTCAGAGTCAATGACAAGGTTAACCTGGGTGGACCGCGCGGGAACGGCGCAGGGAACAATCGGAGAAGCCGCCGAATATTCCGGGCCGGCTTTGTCGCCAAACGAACAGCAGGTTGTAGTCGCGTTAAATGACCCCGAAGTTCAGACGCGCGATCTTTGGGTTTTGTCGCGGGCTAATGGGGAATCGCGCAGGCTGACTTCCGATCCTGCTGACGAGATGAATCCCATCTGGTCACCAGACGGTGGTTGGATTTACTTCACAGCAAATAAGAACGGAGTGCGAAATATTTATCGGGTATCTTCGAGTGGGACCGGACCAACGGAAGCGGTCCTGGCGTCGGATGAGGATCTAAACCTTGAAGACATTTCCAGCAACGGTCGCTTTTTAGTATTTAACTTTCGGAAAGAGGGAGATGATCCGCCCGGTGTGGGGCTATTGTCGCTTCCCGATCAGAGGCGTGTGCTCTTTGCGACAGCGCCAGCTCGAGCCGCACGTCTGTCTCCCGATCAAAAGTGGATGGCTTATACCTCCAACGAGAATGGTTCGGCGATCGTTGTTCGCAGGGTGAGTGCAGAAGGCACGCCAGTTGGCGACGAGCATGTAGTTTCCAGCTCGTCCAGGGGCGCTACTACGTCGATGTGGAGCGCGGATGGGAAAGAGTTGTTCTATCTTGAGGGCCGAACGTTGATGTCAGTTGAGATTGAGCCAACTGGCGATCGTTTTGTAGCGACAGCGCCGAAGCCGCTCTTTACTTTAAATGTCGAGGACCAGGAGCGGCGTAATCGTTATGTGGTCAGTAAAGATGGTCTGTTTTTAGTAATCCTCAAGAACTAACCGCATTACGTTTCGGCCAAGCTTGCCTCAAAAGTCGGAAACGGGTCTGCACAGCGCCAAAGGCGCGGAATATGATAGCCAGGGGCAAGCGCGAAGCGCGTCGCCCCTGGTTACAAAGAGTCATCGAAGAGAGCACTGAAAGTGCACAATATCATCGTTATTTATTCCGCTCTTTCAGAGCTTCACGGTCCACTATGATTTGTTCCAGGGGCGACGTGCTCGCTTCGCTTCGCACTCTGCCCCTGGCTATCATATTCCGCGCCTTTGGCGCTACGCAGACTTTCCTCCACTAGGGCTGGTGACGCCCCAATGCACGTTACAACTTGAATGCTGAGCGTGCTCGAAGTTGAAGTGCAGTCATCGATCTGCTTTGCCGGCGTTCTGGAGGAAGTGATTCGATTGCCGCAATCGCGTCGCTGAAAGCTGTGCGTGCCTCCTCGTTTCTTCCGGCTGCTTTTAGAATCTCGCCACGTCGAACCAGCCATGTTTCTTTGCGTTCCGATTGAGCAGCTATCACGTCCAGTCGCGTCAACGCAGCATCGTAATTGTTCCCGCGCAACTCCAGCTCGATTGCTGCTAATTCCAACGTGACCAGTGGTCCAAGTTGCTTAATGCCTTCGTCGAGTCCACGCAATGCTTCCTGAATGTAACGTTCGTCTCCAGCGAGAACTTGTGCCCGTTCCAGATAAAGTTCGGGCTCCGGAGCCGCCGCTAACGCGAGGGCTGCTGTGAAATCCTTCGCGGCCTCGAGGCGAACTCCAATTCTGGCAAGCACCCGCCCACGAGTTATCAGTCCCTCGACATGGCGTGGCTCCCGCTGGAGAAAGCGGTCCAAAACAAACTTTGCTTGCTGGAATCGCCGCGATTCAAACAACATCTTTCCACGTCCCAGGTCAACGATCTTGAGATCTGGTTGTAGACGTGAAGCGCGATCGTAGTCCGCAGTCGCGCGAGCCCAGTCGCGATGCAGACGATGCAGTTCACCACGTTGTAGATAAAGCGCTGCATTTTTTGGATCGCGCTTGATCCTTGCTGTTATCGCTACTATCTGCTCGTGCAAACCCTCGTGGGCGCGCGCGAATGAGGGAATGAAGGCGAGGCAGAGCGCCACGGCCAGTAGGGAGATCGATTTTCTGTAAGTGTTCACTTGAATGTTCTCGCGCTCACAGCGTTCGAGTAACCCGAATTACCGCCGGCGTTGAAAGCCCGCACACGATAGCGGTACGTTGTGTTCTTGGTTAAACCAGTGTCAGCAAACGTGGTTACGTTGGCTCCTACCTGAGCGACCTCCGCGTAGTTTGTGCAGTTTGCATTCTTACAACGCTCAATCTTGAATCCCGTCTCGTTGCCTGAGTTGTCCGCCCACGAGAGGTTAATTTGCGTCCGAGAAACTGGGGTCGCAGTTAAACCACTCGGTGCAGCCGGTACGGCGGGCGGCGCCGGTGACGTAGTAGCGTTGGCGGTGTTTGAGTACTGTGAATTGCCTGCATCGTTAAAGCTCGCCACGCGATAAAAGTACGTCGTGGAAGCTGACAGGCCGGTAGCAGAGTAGGTCGTAGCATTACTGCCCAGCATAGCGACTTGTGTAAACGTCGTCCCATCCGTCGATTGTTCAACCTTGAAGCCGTTCTCATTGTTTGCGTTGTCGGTCCACGTAAGGTTGATTTGGCTGCTCGAGAATGTTGTGGCAACGAGACTACTCGGCGCGGCAGGGATAACAGGCGCGACAGCACCTTTAACAATTCGGAAGTAATCAGCTATAGCGCCGTTCTCACGTAGGAACTTCGCGTCGAGAGTGTTGCCGTTCACGTCGAGCACCATCGATCCCAGATTGTTGAGCGAGATAAACATTGCGGGATGATTCAGTGTCCCGCCTGATATCTGTCCCGAGCTACCCGCAACTGCGTACACGGCTCCTTCGTGGGTGCCGGCGCCGAGTGTCGGCTTGTTGTAAGCGCCGCTACCATCGATGCGCCCGCTGCCACCATCCTTTTTCATTGCTGCGGTGAAAGTGGACGACGTCCCATAGTGGCCGTCGATCAAATAGGAACGTTCGTACGAGTGGCTGTGACCGGCAAGTACCAGGTCCACTCCTGCATCTTCAAGGATCGGCAAGATGTTTTGTCTCATCTGCGCGAGGATAGGATCGGTGTCTGAATCATGTGAGCCTTTGCTGTAAGGTGGATGATGCCAGAAAGCGATGGTCCACTGACGAGTGGTGGAGGACAAATCAGCCCTGAGCCAGGTTGCCATTGGGCCATTCGCGGATCGATCAGACGTCATTGAGTCGAGACAGATGAAATGAATATTGGCGTAATCAAAGGAATAATACTTCTCTGTTCCTGACGCGATTCCACCTGCCTGCGCCGCTGTCGGCAGAGTAAACATCGCAAAATATGGAAGACTTGCAGGTGGATTTGACGACTGAGCGGTGTCGTGATTACCCAATGCCGGCCAAAGCACGGACTGGCGTAACGTCGTTGGGTACATATCAAAAACGGCTGCCTGATACTCGCTGTCGGTGCCGTTCTCATAAGCGTTGTCGCCTAACATTAACCAGAGATTCGTGTGTGTGGCGCCGGTGAAGTTTAGGTATGCGTTACGCACGGCTTGCGCGCTCGCGTTTGCAGTGCCGGAATCTCCGAGTACCCAGATGCGAGTCTGCGCAGTCGAGCCGGCCACCGGCGCAGTTACAAAGTAGTGATTCGCGTCGTTACCGGCCAGCGTCTGGGTTGTAGATCCGACCGAGTAAAAGTATTTCGTCGCCGGGGACAGGTTCGAAACGATTACTTCATGTTCTGTAGTTAGCGACGCATCGTCTGTGTTGGTAGTTAGACTGCCATGCGTGGTTCCGACACTTACACGACTGTTCGTGGCCACGTTAGTGCGCCAGCGAACGATGGTACTGTTCGGAGTTCCAATCTGCAGATATGGACCACGGGTTACCGATGCCGATCCATCCGAACCGATTAATTGCAGATCGAAACTGATATCGGTGCTCGTGCCACCGGACTGGTGCAACTCGATCGCAAGAACGTTTGTTCCATTTAAGAGGAGGGAAGGACTGATCGTTGTTTGCACGAATGCCGATTCATCGGCGCCACCGATTGCAACCGAAGCGGGTGTGAGAAAACCGACGCTTCCAGTGGGCATGTTAGTGCGCCAGACCTCAATGCCGTTGAGGTAGACAACAGCACCGTCATCACGCATGAGTCGCAGAGTCACGCCAGTGAACAGGGAAGCGTTGGTGACATTGAACGCACGACGAAAGTAAGTGGTGATGAATTTGTTACTCGCGTTCGGACCGAAGCCGACGGTGGTTGCCTCATCACCATCGCCGTAACCCAACTGTGCGGGACCGGATGGCCACGTCGCATCGTTAAATGACGTAGCTCGCCAGGCTGTGCCTTGATCGGTGCCGTTGTCGAGATACTTCCAGGTCGCGCCTGTCGGGACAAGAATGGTGTCTGCGGCGCGCGCGGCTGGGACGGCGTAACCTAATAAGCCAAAGAGTGTGAGAGCTAATAAGAATGCCCTGAAGTAAGCGTGTGTTTTGATGGTTTGCATGAATAAGCTTCCTTGACTTTATTTGAACCGGCGATGGTCCACCATGAGACAGCGATCCTGAACGACTTTGATTCCCGCTTTCGCAAGTGTTTCGGCGACCTCATCGTTGCGAATTCCGGATTGCAGCCATACCGCCTTAGGCATCTTCGCTAAGAGATCTTCAACGTGACGAGGAACGTCCTGAGAACGGCGAAAGACGTTCACGAGATCAACATCGATCGGAATGTCTATGAGCTGCCGGTAGACTGGTAGCCCGAGTATGTGCGTCGTCTTCGGATAGTAAACTGGCACTGGAATAATTTGAAAGCCGGCCGACTGAAGATAACTCGGAACATAGAATGCCGGCTGGCCTGCTTGAGCTTCAGTTTTAATTCCGAGCACAGCTATGGTCCGCGTCTCGTTCAGTAGGTTCGCGATTTCGCTAATGTTCGTAAGTACGTTGTGCTGCCAATTCATTAAATAACACCTGACGGGAAATGTGAGCAGTTCGGATCCTACAAAACAAAAGTCACGAAATTGGAACGGTGGAGTGCAGGAGTCCGGCTAAACTGTCCCAATCCTTTTGGAAATAATTCGACCACAGGAGAGCAGAGCAATGAGCAAACCCATCCGTATTCTTGGAATAGCTGGAAGTCTTCGCCGTGAATCGTACAACCGCGCCGCCCTGCGCGCCGCAACACAACTAGTGCCTGAAGGCGCAACGCTCGACATCTTCGAGCTTGACGACCTACCGGGTTTCAATCAAGACGATGAGCAAAACCCTCCTGACAAAGTTGTGGAGTTGAAACGGCGCATTCGTGAAGCGGACGCCATTCTGTTTGTGACGCCGGAGTACAACTACTCGGTCCCCGGTGTTTTGAAGAACGCGATCGATTGGGCGTCGCGGCCTTACGGCGATAGTGCGTGGAATGGAAAACCAGCCGCGATCATGGGCGCTTCGATTGGCGCCATCGGAACGGCGCGCGCGCAATACCATCTGCGTCAGATGTTTGTCTTTCTAAACATGTTCCCGATCAACCAGCCGGAGGTGATGATCGGCAACGCTCAAGGCCGGTTCGACGCGCAAGGCAATCTGACAGACGATGCGACGAAGGATCTTATTCGTCAGTTACTGCAGAATCTTTCGGAGTGGACGCGGCGAATCGGAGAGACTAAGTGATCGTAGGGGTTATTGCGAGGCTTACCTCGCAAGTAGAAATCGCACTTGGATCGGGTCAGTACAGGGAGCGATAGCGACCTGGTATTGATCAGCATGCGATATTCCTGACGAACTTGGCCCCCCTGACTGGACCAGGTCGCTACCGCTCCCTGTACTGACCCGATCCAAGAATGATCGCGACTTTTGTGGCAAAGCTTTATTGCGATACCAGCGTATTGAGCGACGTTGCGAGCTCGAGCCGCGTGAGATTGCGCGACGGATTGAACGCGTTGCCGTCGAGGGAAACAAAGCCTCGCTGCAGAGCGACGGCGACGTAGCCACGCCATGCGACGGGTATCGAAGATGCGTCGGAAACTGTCAGCGGAAGCGAAGCGGAGGCGGCCTGAGAGGTTAAGCCAGCAGCTTTAACGAACGCGATCGCTGCCGCGAGTTTTGTGGCTCCATTGTAAGGATAAAATTTATTGCCGGGAGTCGCATCATAAAACAGGGAACCGGACGGAAACGCGTGAGTGCTCTCAACCGCGTTTCGTGAATCCGCGTCGCGAACATCGGTGAATATCGGAGTTGACGCCATGTACTGCGGAACCAGGCCCGCTCGGACCAGTGCCTCCGCAAACTCAAAGCGGGTGACGGCCGCATCCGGACGGAATTTTTTGCCTTCCGGCAACATCAGATTTGCAAGCAGGCTCTTCTCGACCTCTGCGATCTGGTCAGGCGAGAGGGTCGACTGATCGAGCAGGACCGGATACTCAACCTGCGTTAGCTCGACCGCGCCAAAGACTCGCTGACTCGTCCCTAAAAATCCTGAATGCGATATCGACGCACGCAACGTTTGGCTCAGCGGATTGCGGAGCACAACTTTCTCGCGGCGACCGGTGAGGCCAGGCAGGTTGAGATAGTTTGATTCACCCTGTAATGAGTTCGACTGATCGTAAACTCTCAGTCCAAAATCGTTTGCACTGAGATCCCAGTAGATGTTGACGCCGGCCTGAATCGTGTTCTGCGGAATCGAAACCTTCGCTGAGCTTGAAACGTTCGGAAACACGGTCTGCTCAAACGTCTGCGATGTGCGTGTGACGAAGCGGACGGCGTTGCGCGAGAGTGTTGAGCGAAATCCGCCCATGTGGCGTTCCGGAAACGCGGCTTCGAGCACTGCAGCGTACGTGTTGAGCATCCCGGCGCCGGCTTCGTGGAAAAAGTATCGAGGCATCGGCGTTGCCGTGCGGCTTAAGATGTCTTTGACGTCGGCCGGAGTCAGGTTCGGATTCACTTCAAGCATCAAGGCAATGGCTCCGGCAACTTGTGGGGCTGAAAACGATGTGCCGGTCGCCGTCGTGTAGTACAGCAATTCCATTCCCGACAGACGCTGGGTGTCCGCACCCGCAATGCCGGAGATTCCTGTAACAGTCGGCGCACTCCGAAGACTGATGATGTTCGTTCCAGGAGCGACGAGCGACGGGTGCTGCAAAGCGTCACCGAAGTTGCCGCGTGACGAATAATCCGCAAGCCTGCCTGCTGCATCGGTCGCGCCGACTCCGATCACCCACGGCGCTATCGCATATGGGTTCATGGTTCCGTTACCGGAGCCGCTGTTGCCGGCTGAGAATACAACGTTAACGCCTGCGTCGGTCAGCATCCTGGTCGCTATGTTTACCGGATCGTTCAAGTCGAAGACCGTGTTTGCCGAGAAGCTGCAGTTCACTACCCGCACGTTGTACTTCGCTCTTTTCTCGAGCAGATAATCAAATCCCGAGAGGACGTACATCAGGTTTAGATCGCCGGCACTAAGCCCCAGCAGTCGCGCGTTCGAAGCAACACCGGCGAATCGTCCTGACGAGCTCACTCCACTTGCAGCGATCACGCCGCCGACAAAAGTTCCGTGGCCACTCACGAGATCCGTGTTCGCGAGATTCTCGAGCGGAACCGGATAAGCGAATAAGCCGGGAAGGCTTTGCGTGTCAACCAATCGAACATTCTGAACTACTCTGCCTGCAAGATCGGCGTGCTGGCCGTTGATGCCCGTGTCGAGGACTGCGACCGTCACATTGCGGCCGGTTACGGGCATGGCGCCGTTCTTCTGGCGAAGGTCATCGTCTGGCGCAACACGCTGCACGCCGGTGGTGTTGAAGTAAGGATCAGAGTTGAACGTGAGCGTGCGGTTACCGTAAAGCGAGCGGACTCTCGGCAGCTGTGAAACCGCGAGTAGCTGCGCTTTGGTTGCAGTGACGTAAATCATCGGCAGCATACGCAAACGCGTTCCGCCCGTAATGCCGAGTTGCTGGAGCTGTGCGATGTCAGCGTCAGTCACCAACGAGTGATAGACGATCACCGCGTTTATGTTGCTGTCGTCCGTTGCTTTATTGAGAGCAATAACTAAATCAGGATCTACACCCTGAAGTCCGGTGCTGTTGTCCGCGCCGGTGAGCGTAATGCCATCGGCTCCCGTCAGCGTGATACCGTCCGCACCGGTGAGCGTGATGCCGTCGGCTCCGGTAAGAGTAATGCCGTCAGCGCCAGTGAGCGTTATACCAGTTGGATTTGTGTGATCGAAAAGTACGCCCGTCGTCCCAAGGCCCATTATCGAATCGGCGCCCGTCAGAGTGATGCCGTCAGCACCCGTGAGTGTGATGCCGTCGGCTCCGGTTAACGTGATTCCGTCGGCGCCGGTAAGCGTAATGCCGTTTGGCCCAACCCGAGCAGCGCCGTCGGCTCCAGTTAAAGTGATGCCGTCAGCGCCTGTGAGCGTGATGCCGTCAGCCCCGGTTAAAGTTATTCCGTTCGGCCGGCGAATGATGATCGAGTCAGCCGTGTACTGCTTACCATCGGCGCCAGTTAACGTTATGCCGTCGGCTCCCGTCAGCGTGATGCCATCAGCTCCCGTGAGGGTAATGCCGTCGGCTCCGGTCAATGTGATCCCGTTTGGTCCCGTGTATGTCGCGCCGTTGGCGCCCGTGGACGTGACGCCGTCCGCTCCCGTCAGCGTGATACCGTCCGCGCCCGTGAGTGTGATGCCGTTCGAATTGTAATTGAAGATTCCGTCGGCTCCGGTAAGCGTAATCCCGTTGATCCCAACAAATTGGATACCGTCCGCGCCGGTTAGTGTGATGCCGGATGATTTAACTACGGAGAGACCGGCCAAGGCGGGTTGCGCCGTCAGCAGGAATAGTAATAAGAGTGCTAAGAATCTATTCATCCGATCCAGCCGGGATCCCGCATCAGCAGGAATTCAGATAGAAGACAAAATCCGAACTCTCGCGCGGGGTTGCATCGAATCAATACAAAATATCCGACGACTCATCATATATCGTCCCCGCTTGCGGTTCAGTTGCATGCACCTTGTATTTGGGCCGAGCCCGCTTTAACCAGGACCTTTATTGGAGCGAATATTAAAGAGAGTTGGTTGAGAAAAACTTGAGTGGGGTTCAAGTTTTTCTCAAGTATGGAATCGTATGCTCTGAATGATGGCTATGAGCTTCCTCATTCAAGACCATTTCGATTCGACGGAAAGATATTCGCCGGTGATCGACACCGACACAGCGGCGCCTTCGAAAGCCGAACGCGACGGCGTGCATATATTGAATGAAAAGCTTGAGATTCCCGACTGCGTGGGGCTCGTCGAACGGCCAAGACTCATTGAAAAACTCGACAGATCGCTTAGTCACTTCGCCGCGACACTGGTTTCCGGTCGTGCCGGGACGGGTAAAACGTCGATCGCCGCGGCATACGCGCGAACGCGAAAGACCGCCGCGTGGTTTACGGTGGAATCGTCGGACATCAATTGGAATGTTTTCGCAAGTTACCTGACAGAGAGTGTGTTTCGAGTGGTTGGAAGCAAGAAAGCTGACTCGCTGCCCACCGTCAGCTATCCTTCGCCCGCCGCGATGGCGATATTTTTCCTGGACATAATTTCCGAGTTGGAAACTGCTGAAAAGGACCATCGGCCATTGCTGGTCCTTGACGGCATACACCATTTGTTCGACGCCGACTGGTTTGGCGGGTTCTTCAATATTCTGCAGCCATCGCTGTCCGAAACTGCGGACCTGCTTCTACTGTGCCGGAGTAAGCCGCCGTACCCGTTATGGCGTTTGCGTTCGAAACAGCAGCTCGATGTTATCGACGAGAAGACGCTTGCCTTTGACCGAGATGAGACAGTATTGCTCCTCGAGCAGGCCGGGCGTTCGCAAGCCGAAGCGATGCGCATTCACGCAGAAACATTCGGGCGAGTTTCGAAACTCCTTCCATTCATCAGCGCCGGGAAACCATAATCCACAGATTACACAGATTCTACTTACCCAACCTAGGTAATCTGTGTAATCTGTGGATCAGGTCCCGTCGAAACGATGCACGACAGAAACTTTTTTCTCCGGACAAAACTGCTTCCCCCGCGCGCTGTTACCGAATTACTGCAGCGCCCGCGGCTTACGAAAAAGCTGCAAGCTAACCTGGGGTCTCCCATCACAATGGTTGCGGCGGACGCTGGATGTGGCAAAACCACTCTGATTGCTGACTTTGTTCGCAACCAGACACGGCCCACGGTTTGGTATCAGCTCGACCATACTGACGCGGATCCGGTCGTCTTTCTCGGTTATGTAGCGCGCGGCATTAAGAATTTCTATCCGGCGTTCGGCGAAGCTATCTTTCCATACTTGAGCGAAGCGAACGAGGAAGTGCTTCGCTTTCCTGAACGATCTGCCGACCTGCTGATAAACGAGGTACTTCAATCGGTCGAGCAGCCATTCATTCTTGTTCTGGATGACTATCACCACATCGGCCGCGATACCGTCGTTCACAAGCTGGTCGATCGGCTCCTGCAATATTCGTCCGACCTTATCCATCTGATCATAACGACCCGCGACCTTCCGCCGCTTGCGACCATGCGGCGAAAGACGCAGTCGGCTGCGTTGGTGATAACGCGCGACGATCTTCTTTTCACTGACGACGAAGTGAAAGAGCTGTTCAAACAAACGCTCAACGTCGAACTGAAAGACGAAGAGATAGCCGAATATCGCGGGCGCACCCAGGGATGGATAACTGCCCTTCAGCTTGTACGACAAGTTGCTGAGCAGGAGATGCATTCAGCAAACGGACCGGCGGCGTTGGACCTGCATAACATTCTGCAGCAATCGGAACGCGACATCTTCGATTATTTCGCAGAGGAGGTTTTTTCGCGTGAGCCGGCTGACACGCAGAAGCTGCTGATGGATCTTTCTCTGCTCGAATCGCTGCAGCTTGATTTGTGCAGCGTGTTGTTCCCGGAGTTGCGCTGCTCGGCGGCACTCCCTGAGCTCGCTCAGAAAAACGTGTTTCTTACCGTTGCCGGTGATCGTCACACTGGCGAAGAATATAGATTTCATCCCCTCTTCCGTGAGTTTCTACGTCGTCGCCTTCGATCCGATGTCGGCCAGGCACGCGTCGCGGAAGAGCGAAACCGGATCGCCGATCACTTTCTCAAGAACAGAAAGTGGGAGGTGGCACTGTCCTATCTGCTTGACGCGCGAAACTTCGATCGCGCAGCGTCCGTGATCGCAGAAACGGGGAACGAGTGGAT
>DATEIS010000571.1:0-4260 GCA_035278765.1 Pyrinomonadaceae bacterium
ATCTGTGTAATCTGTGGATGCTTTTTGTGCTTCTTTGTGGCTTCTGTTAGAATCCCGCCTTTGTTTTGAGGGTGTTTACTCCAGTGAGACAACGAATCCAGACTGAAAATGCACCGGCAGCGATTGGGCCTTATTCACAGGCAATCAAAGCCAATGGCTTTGTCTTTGTTTCCGGCCAGATCCCGATTGATCCGCAAACCGGTGAGTTTGTGGCGGGTGGTATCGCCGAGCAAACTTCACGAGTGTTGAAGAACCTGACCGCCGTGCTTGAAGCCGCCGGCAGTAGTCTGGAACAAGTTGTTAAAACCACGGTGTTCCTGGCAGACATGAAAGAGTTTTCGGGCATGAATGAAGTCTATGCGACCTTCTTTCCGAGCCCGCCGCCCGCGAGGGCTACAGTTGCAGCGGCTGGGTTGCCGCGTGATGCCAGGGTTGAAATTGAAGCCGTAGCGCTGGTTTCCGACTAGGAGTTACGAGGAATAAAAACAACCGGCACTGAAGAGTGCCGGTTGGAGGTTGATTGAAACAGCAGGGAAGGCTCAAGCAGCCTTGGAAACTTTGCCCGCCTTGATGCAAGTTGTGCAAACTTTCATTCGGCGCGCGCCACCCTGCGGTTGCTGAACGCGAATCGATTGAAGATTCGGATCGAATCTTCGGGGAGTGCGGTTATTCGCGTGCGAGACATTGTTGCCGAATTGTGGTCCTTTACCGCAGACTTCGCAACGTTTGGCCATTTTTTATTCAACCTCCAGAATTCTTAGGTTTCTTTACCGGCGTTTTCGGCATCATACGGAATGTAATCTTGCCGTAATCAGAAACAAGTTTTATAGCAAACGCATTTCCAAGTCGTCAAGGAGAGCGACTCCGGTGGAATGCTGTTGATCATTTTAGTACGTTGTAGTCTGTTAAAGGAGCAGAGTTAAAGTGCGCAACATCGCAAAAGTTCTTACTGTTACTTGTTTGGTCGCTGCGGGTCTGACCCTGAGTGGCTGTGCCTCAGGTGGGTCGGAAGCCAAAGACAATCAGGTGGCTGCGACCGTCAATGGCCGCAATATCATGCTCAAAGAGGTCGAGCGTACCGTGAACCAGCAGGCTGGTGGTAGCGCATCGTCTATGAATCAACTGCAGATGGCTCAGGCTCGCTTGACGGTGCTTGATAGTCTGATTAAGCGCGAAGTAATGTACCAGCGCGCCGAACGCGAAAAGCTTCTGCCGACTGATGCTCAGATCGACGGCGTCATCGCCACGCAAAAGCAGCAAAGCGGGATGACCGCGGAAGACTTCGACAAGAGTCTGAAAGCACAGAGCCTGTCGATGGAGACTTTGCGCGAAGAGGCTCGCAAAGACCTGGCGATCACCGCGCTTCAGGATAAGTACAGCGGGAAGATCAATATCAGCGACAGGGAAGTCGAAGAGTATTACACCAACAACCGGCAACAGTTTGTCAGAGCCCGTGGTGTTTCTTTGGCCATGATCGTGGTGGATCCAGCGGACAATAGTGCCGATGGCCTCAAGGACGATGCCAAGGGTGAAGTCGATTCCAAACTGAAGATCGACAACATCTATCAGCAGCTTCAGGGAAAAGCCGACTTCGCTACCGTCGCTCGTGCTAAGAGTGAAGACGCTCAAAGTCTCCGTAGCGGCGGCGATATCGGTTTCTTATCGGAAGCAGATCTGAAGAACAGCAACTTTCCCGCCGAGCTGGTTACAAATTTTTTTGGGTCGATGCAGGTTGGTGATTACACGCAGCCGATTCGTTTCCCCAGTGGCAAGTGGTACGTCTTCAAGCTCGCGGAGAAGCAGCTCACCACTGAGAATCTGACGCTGGAGAGTCCTGGCGTGCGCCAGCAGATCACTCAGGGACTCACGAACCAACACAAAACGGTTCTCAATGCTGCATTACTGGAAACCGCGATTAACGACGCCAAGATCGTAAATCATCTGGCGGCTGAGATGCTCAGCAATCCGGGCAACCTCGGCTTACGTCCGGCCGCTTCGAATGCGACGAACTCGCAACCAACACAGGCTCCGACACAGGCGCCTGCGGCAAGTCCGGCAGCTACCACGACTAACAGTCCGGCCTCGTCCAGTTCGCCCGTTTCGGTGAAGCCCGCTGCGTCACCGAAGTAAATTTATTTCCTTTAAGGCGCAAAGAAGACTCTTGAGTTTCTGAACTTCTTTGCGCCTTCCCGTGTCTGTGTGAGACGCTTTATCGATGTTGTTTCGACTCTCAGATGTTCATAAGTCTTACGGCGTTCAGGACGTTCTGCGTGGCGCCTCGCTGCAGGTGAATCCCGGCGAGCACGTAGGACTTGTGGGCCGCAACGGCGCCGGTAAGAGTACGATCTTTCGTCTTGTTAGAGGTGATGAATCGCCCGATCGTGGTGACGTCGTACGCGCGCGTGGAGTGAAACTCGGTCTGTTGGACCAGCACGTTCATTTCAAACCCGGTTCGACAGTTCATGAGTCGGCACTGGCCGCGTTTGGACGTCTACAACAGATCGAACATGAGATGCACGAGCTGGAGCATCGCATGGCCGACGCCGGCGACGATCTCGAGAAGATCCTCGAACGCTACAGCGATCTCCAGCACGAATTCGAACACGAAGGTGGATTCGAATACACGGCCAAAGCGGAGTCGATTCTCCAGGGACTCGGATTCGAACGCGATATGTGGTCGCTCGAAACGGAAAAGCTTTCGGGTGGCCAGCAGAATCGTCTTGGACTTGCGTGCTTATTGCTCGCTGCGCCGGATGTTTTGTTGCTTGACGAGCCGACAAACCATCTCGACGTAAATGCAGTCGAGTGGCTGGAAGAGTTTTTGCGAGAGTATCCCGCGGCTTATGTGATAGTCAGTCACGATCGGTATTTTCTCGATCGTGCGTGCCGTCGCATCATCGAACTCGAAAATGGCCGAGCTTCGAGTTACACCGGTAACTACTCAGATTATCTGGTGGAGCGCGAGGAGCGGCGCGAGGCGCAACAGCGTGCCTACGACAACCAGCAACACCTGATTGCGAAGACCGAAGAGTTCATTCGTCGCAACCTCGCCGGGCAAAAAACCAAGCAAGCCAAATCGCGTCGCAAGATGCTCGAGAAACTGGAGCGTATCGAGGCTGTCCGACATGACCAGTCTTCGGGTGACTTCCGACTACAGTCGATCGAGCGCGCGGGCAATCACGTGCTCACAGTTAACCAGCTTTCGATCGGTTATCCGGACAAGGAACTGGCGAACGACATTTCGTTTCTGTTGCGGCGTGGCGAGTGTCTTGGGATCATTGGACCAAACGGATCGGGTAAGACAACATTCCTCAGGACGATTCTGAACAAACTTGAGCCGTTGAGCGGAGAAGTCCGTTGGGGATCGAAAGTTCAAATCGGCTACTACGCGCAGCAGCTTGACGATCTCGACGATCGAAACGAAATCATTATGGAGTTGCGACGCGTCGCGCCTTCCACTGCGACTGCCGGCGAATTGCGATCGTTTCTGGCCAAGTTCCTGTTTTCTGGCGAGGACGTTTACAAACACGTCCAGGATCTTTCAGGTGGTGAGAAGGGAAGACTTGCCCTCGCGAAGTTAATTTATTCGCGCGTAAACGTTTTGGTGCTCGATGAGCCGACCAATCACCTCGACATCCCTTCGCGCGAGGCACTCGAAGAAGCGCTATCCGCCTATGAAGGAACGATAGTCACGATTAGTCACGACCGTTATTTTTTAGATCGAGTGGCGACACAGATCATGGCGTTGGATGGCGTTGGCGGCGCGGAGCACTACGACGGTGATTACACCGAATATCACGATTGGAAATTGGGTCTGCGCGGGTCCGCTCCGGCGCCGGTTGTTACTACTTCCGACAATCTTGTCGATGTTTCGACTCAGCCTGTTGTTCACGAAGAGCCACCGCCACCGGTTAAGAAGTCTGCGCCGGCTCCGAAGAAACCCGGCGTGAAAGTAATCAAGAAAAAGAAAGACGTCCGCACCCCGGAGCTCGTCGAGAGTGACATCGCTCGCGCGGAAAAACGTCTTAACGAAATCTCACAACAGATGGGCACCCCGGAAATCGCCCGCGACGCCGAAAAACTGATCGCCCTCAACGACGAGTATCAACAAACCGAAGCCACACTGCGCACCCTCTACGACGAATGGGAGCGCGTAAACTCCGAACCCGCCTCCGCCTCAAATTAATTCTATTCAATTGGTCATCATCGAACGTACTGTAGGGGCGGCCCTCCGTGGCCGCCCGTGGTTTGGATCGTGTT